>NZ_JAUBQS010000078.1:0-26098 GCF_036701355.1 Microcoleus sp. Pol12B3 | reverse complement strand
CTCCAACCCTTATGGGCTTACCCTATCGCTGCTAGCCATCCCCCCTTTTCAGGTTTCGGCTAAACGAATCGCACCTACAGTCATATTTTATTTCTGCTTTTTGTGTTTCTATCACAGATTCTCTAATTTTGCCAATTGTTTCTGAGCAAAATTGCGGAGTTGTTCATCTGGATCGTTGGCAAATCGATCGCGAAGTATTTCTAAAGTTTTTGGGAGATCGGAGTATTGCTTGACCATGATTTTAAGTGCTGTTTGTCTAGGATTATATTGGAACTTAGACTGACGTTCAAAAGGATCATTGATAGCTATATCGCACAACCATTGAAATATTTTTTGGTCATCTTTCCAGCCCCGTGCTATTTCTTGGACTGCTGTGTGTCGCACATCCGAATTATCGTCAGATTGAGCCAGTTGTTTGAGAAGAGGTAGGGTTTCCGGGTCATCTTTCCACCCCCGTGCTAATTCTTGGGCTGCTGCATATCGCACATCCGAATCATCGTCAGATTGAGCCCATTGTTTGAGGAGAGGTAAGGTTTCCGGGTCATCTTTCCACCCCTGTGCTATTTCTTGGACTGCTGCATATCGCACATCCGAATTATCGTCAGATTGAGCCCATTGTTTGAGGAGAGGTAAGGTTTCCGGGTCATCTTTCCACCCCCGTGCTAATTCTTCGACTGCTGCATATCCCACATCCGAATGATCGTCAGATTGAGCCCATTGTTTAAGGAGAGGTAAGGTTTCCGGGTCATCTTTCCACCCCCTTGCTAATTCTTCGACTGCTGCTTGTCGCACATCCCAATTATCGTCAGATTCAACCCATTGTTTGAGGAGAGGTAAGGTTTCCGGGTCATCTTTCCACCCCCGTGCTAATTCTTCGACTGCTGCTTGTCGCACAGCCCAATTATCGTCAGATTGAGCCCATTGTTTGAGGAGAGGTAAGG
Source organism: Microcoleus sp. Pol12B3 (assembly GCF_036701355.1). Lineage (NCBI taxonomy): Bacteria > Bacillati > Cyanobacteriota > Cyanophyceae > Oscillatoriales > Microcoleaceae > Microcoleus > Microcoleus sp. Pol12B3. Next base: position 25,157 of record NZ_JAUBQS010000078.1, on the reverse strand, counting down.
TTTCCGGGTCATCTTTCCACCCCCTTGCTAATTCTTCGACTGCTGCTTGTCGTACATCCAAATTATCGTCAGATTGAGCGCGTTGTTTGAGGAGAGGTAAGGTTTCCGGGTCATCTTTCCACCCCCGTGCTATTTGTCGGACTGCTGCTTGTCGCCCAAACGGATTATAGTCAGATTGAGCACATTGTTTGAGGAGAGGTAAGGTTTCCGGGTCATCTTTCCACCCCCGTGCTATTTCTTCGACTGCTGCTTGTCGCACAGCCCAATTATCGTCAGATTGAGCCAGTTGTTTGAGGAGAGGTAAGGTTTCCGGGTCATCTTTCCACCCCCGTGCTATTTCTTGGACTGCTGTTTCTCGCACACGCCCATCATCGTCAGATTGAGCGCGTTGTTTGAGGAGAGGTAAGGTTTCCGGGTCATCTTTCCACCCCCGTGCTATTTCTTTGACTGCTGCTTGTCGCAAAACCCAATTATCGTCAGATTGAGCGCATTGTTTGAGCCAAGGTAAGGTTTCGGCGCCATCTTTCCAAGTAAAGGCGATCGCACTTACTGCTTGAGTACGAATTTCATTAACTAGATTAGCTTCTTCTTCATAAGCCTCATAATAGTAATTGAGGTCATACTTGGTTAACTCTTTTAAGCGTTCAAGCAATTGAGTCTCAACCGCAGCAATCACCTTTCTATCTCTCACCTCATCCAAACACTTCGCCGCCAAAAACAGATTGCGGAACTTTTTGGCTTCCCCATCCTGTTCAATCAAAAACTCAATCAATTTCCCGGTAAACTTTCCAGTAATCAATCCCCCAATCAAGCACAAAACTTCCTGCCAAGATTCATCATCCCAGTGCTTGCCAAAAACATCGGTTTTCAACTCCTCCAGTGAAATTTCTTGTGTCTTCTGAAACCTTTCCACCACCTCCGACGCACAGAAATATTCCAAAAAAGTTCGATGCACAAACCCATAAGTATCCGCACCCAAAAAACATAAAATAAAGTTGCGAGTCCGCAGTTGGTTAATTATCAACTTTGCCCGCTCTTTCGGTCGATCGAAATCTTTATTTTTCAGATATTCTGTCAGGGTATCCTCCAAATCTTCCGCACTAATAATATTGCCAGCCAACCCTTCAGGTGCTGCTTGCATTTTGTAAGCGACTCGCCGCAGCATTTCTTGCTTATCTTTAGCATCAATTGTTTTCGGATCGAGCCTGCTATCCTCTACTAAAGACCTTTCCACATCCCATTGATACAGCAACACCCGCGAAGCTTGATTGTAAAGTTCCGCCCTGTCTCTCGGCAATTCTTGCCCGCGATTTAAAATCGCCATAATCGTCAACAATAACGGATTCCCCGCTAAATCTCGAATCGTTGATGAATACGCTAATGCTCTTTCCATGCGATCGCGAATTCGCGCTTTTTCCACAGCATCAGTAAAAGTTAATTCGTGCCAGCGGCGAACAAAGTCCTGAATTTGTTCCGCATTCAAATCTTGGAGAATAAAGTGATGAAACTCTGCATCTTGCAAGCGTTGAGGTTTGTAACCAATAATTCGAGACGTGACAATCACTCGCACGCGGGGATACTCATTGGTAAACCGATGAATCGCTGTAATTACATCTTCTCGTTTCCCGGTATCGAAAATTTCATCTAACCCGTCGAACATCACCACAGCGTCGCCTGCTTTAAGCTGTTCCTGCAATTGATGCTGATTCAAGTGACAAATTGAACCCGGACTTTGATGAAAAAATTCGAGGAAGTTCTTGCAATCTCCTGATTCCCCGCTGCGAATGTAAGTCCGCAATTCTATTAGCAGCGGAATCGGCAGAGATGTCACGCTATTTAAGGGCGATCGCGCCCAGTTTAATGCTAAATATTGTAACAGAGTAGACTTGCCAGAACCCGGATCGCCTAAAATAACAATGTAGGGATATTTTTGCGGGTCATTGATAACATCTAACACCGATACGATCGGCTGAGAAAAATAACCGCGCCGATATTTCTCTAAATTTTCTATATCGATCGCGTCTAATTGATTGCTGTCTTGCAGCCGCCGTTGATGTTCTTTAGGAATTTCGTAAGCTTGGGGCAGAAATGATTCGTAAATCGATCGCACATCTTGGAAAATAAAGATTTGCCAAACCTTCAGCTTTTCGCGATAATCGTAGGTATTGGGATCGACGCTGCTTAAATTGAGATTGCTGTAACGCTCGCACAGAGCTTCTTGATATTGCCTCAAGTCAAAATCGGGGATAATCCCCGCCGTTTCTTGAGTATTTTTCTGAATGCTGTCGAGATTTTGAGCATTCAAGATATCGCGCAAGTCTTTTGAGTCAAAGAGAATTTCTTGAACTTCTGCGAGATACTGAGTGGCGATGGTTTGCCACTTAAATCTTGCGGGTAAAGAAGTTAAATCTAGTTGAGTCCAGGTTTGTTCGAGAAGTTCTGCATCGAGAGATTCGCGATCGCTTTCAAAAGCCTTGCCCAAAATTTCCTTAACAGACTTGTTATTGATAAACTGTTTAACATCTTTAATATACCGCTTAATTTCATCGGGGGGAAGTCCGGCGATTTTTAACTGCTGTTGCACCAACTCCAAAAACTTTTTGATTGCTTTGCCCGCTGCGACTTTTCGCGGGTCTTTTTCGCCAACTATGACGTTTTTCAGGGAATCTTTAAAAAAATCTTTAGCAAAATCCTTCGCGCCGTCTTTAACTAAATCTTCTAAGATGGGTTTAACGAGAATGCCTACTGCTTCCGTCACTCCCCAGACTACCAGCCACTCGATCATAAAGCTAGCCCGATAATTAATTTATGGTTATAATATAGCAATTATCAAGGATTGAGGAAATTATCAAAAACTGTAGGGTAATAATCTCCCGTGATTGCTCCGATAGGTTAAGCTAGTATCAGTTTTCTGTCGCTGCGCTGCGATTAGCCCTGATCCCGCCTGATTGTTGCCCCCTACTACCCCTTAAAAATCGGGAATATCATCAAAGTTTCGCTTTTTTACAGGGATTTACCGGAGTTCGACTCGGCTATAACGAGCGATCGACAATTAGCTATTTTATTCTTGGCGGCGGCTATAAAATAGTTATATTTTTATATGTTTCTTGTCGATCACTTGTGCTATAATCTAATAATGGGAGTATGACAATTTTTATATTAAGGCATATATTCCTATTATTTAATAGTACCCGCTCCCTGGGAAAAGGTAAAGTAGTTGACCCCAAAAAAAACAAAAATTTTTTGAGATATCATTAAGAAAAGTAAAGCGTAAAATTGCTAAGTGGGCGATAAGAAGGTACAGACAATTATGACATACGACTACGACTTGTTTGTGATAGGTGCGGGTTCCGGCGGATTGGCGAGTTCCAAGCGAGCAGCATCCTACGGCGCAAAAGTGGCGATCGCCGAAAATGACTTAGTAGGCGGAACCTGCGTAATTCGCGGCTGTGTCCCCAAAAAACTCATGGTGTACGCCTCAACATTTTCGCACCTTTATGAAGATGCGGTGGGCTACGGTTGGAGTCCAGTAGAAAGCAGCTTCGATTGGGAAAAACTCATCACCAGCGTAGACGCTGAAGTGCGGCGGCTGAGCAAACTGCACATCAGCTTCCTCGAAAAAGCCGGAGTCGAATTAATCTCAGGATACGCAAAATTTATTGATCCCCACACCGTCGAAGTTGGTGACAAGAAATTTACCGCAGCTAAAATCTTAATAGCAGTCGGCGGAGAAGCGCAAAGAGTCCCAATTGTCGGCATCGAACACGCGATTACCTCTCGCGAAATCTTCCTCCTAAAAGAGCAGCCAAAACGGTTGGCAATTTGGGGAGGAGGCTACATCGGCGTCGAATTTGCTTGCATTATGAACGGATTGGGAAGCGAAGTAACTCAAATCATCCGCCGTGACTTAATTTTGAACGAATTTGACACAGAAATTCGCACCAACGTGCAAGAAGGAATGATTAAGCACGGAATAAACATTTTGACAGAAAGCTCGATCAACCACATTGAGAAAACCCCAGAAGGCTTAAAATTAACTCTGTCGGGAAAATCTGAAGAAACGCTAATAGTAGACGCGCTGTTGTGCGCTACCGGGCGTCAGCCTAATTTAGAAAAATTGGGTTTAGAAAATGCGGGAGTAGAAATAGATAAAGGTGCGATCGCAGTTACCAAAGACAGCCGCACCAGTCAGCCGCACATCTTTGCAGTAGGAGACTGCACGAACCGGATTAATTTAACACCAGTTGCGATCGCCGAAGGACGGGCTTTTGCAGATACTGAATTTGGCAACAATCCGAGAGCAATCACTCACGAAAATGTCCCGTCAGCGGTATTTTCCCAGCCGGAAGCTGCTACAGTCGGCTTAAACGAAGTCCAGGCTAGAGCAAAGTTTCCCGACTCAATTAAGTGCTACACAGCCAAGTTTAGGCCGATGTTTCACGCTTTGACAGGTGCAGACGAGAAAACTTTTGTCAAGTTAATTGTTGAGACTAATACTGACAGAGTTTTGGGCGTGCACATGGTGGGGAAAGACGCGGGCGAGATTATTCAAGGAATGGCGATCGCTGTTAATATGGGAGCTACGAAGAAAGACTTCGACGCGACTATTGGCATTCACCCATCGACTGCTGAAGAGTTTGTGACTCTGCGGTAAAGCGGGCGAAGCCGCCAGGGGTTTAAACCCCTGGCTAATAGCTAAAGTCGCTTTTAACCGACTGAATATCATCTTTTTGATGTTTTATATAGCAGATTAATGAGTGATTCAACCAAACAAAACAAAATTTTAGCATTCTATCTCGGTCAGCAGCCTGATTCACAAGGTCGGGCGATCGAGGATATTTGGTCGTGGGATTACCAGAAGCTGGAATCGGTGCACAATTACATTCAATGGCTGTTTCCGCTGAGAGAAAAGAGTCGCTTTAATTCCAGTGCTCCGACTTTAAATGATGAGGTGATTCAAGCTTTTAGAACAAGTGAAGAGTTGAAAAATCGCTTACTCCATTCGTTCAAGGTCATGCTGGCATTTTACGGGTTGGAATGCCACCAAAGGGAAAACGCAGAAATTGTAATTGCCAAATCGGCAGAATATTTGTCAAGAAAAAGAGAGTGGATTGAAAAATTTAATCACAATTACTTGCGGCTGACTAGAATTCTTACAAGTTTGACCGAGTTAGGATTAAAAAATTACGCTTTAGCTCTTTTCAAGTGTTTAGATGAAATTTATTATAATGAAGAGAAAAAAAGTATTGGTTTAGAAACTTATACTTATTGGAAAAAAGCTGTAAATAGTTAGAATTTATATGGGCGACTTGCCGCCATAGCCAACCATACGCCCCACAAAAAAATTAAATTTTTGTTGAACGGGCCGGAGAACTTGTTCAGACCCACGATCCACAATCTGCTGTATGGGTTTTGGAAGAGGCCGGAAAGCCTGTTACTGACCTTGGTGCAGTTTTCCGCCCCAGACGGATTAATGCTCAAAATAATATTTTAAATAATTTGAACCTTTTTTAGAGCTGTCCTGTCTAAACACTCCAGATAACGAACTGGTGAGGGAGACTTCACAGGTGTTAGGTGTGCCAGCCAATGTTTTAACCGATGACTGTTCCGACTCCGACTTAGTTGCTGAGTGTCTAAAGGGCGATCGCACTTGCTTTCGCTACCTTTACCAACGCCACCAACACAAAGTCAGGTCAACCCTTTACCAACTCTGCGGCCCCTCGCTTCTTGACGATTTAGCACAAGAAGTATTTCTGCGAGTGTGGAAAGGATTACCCAAACTCAAGCACCAGGAAAACTTTTCTACTTGGCTTTATCGAATCACTTGGAATGTGGCTTCCGACCAAAGACAAGCATTTGCTAAACAGCATTCTTTTGACTCCAAACTCAAAAATCAAGAAACAATGGATCGGGTTATTGTCAAAGATAACACATCGGACTTGATGCAGTTGCACTATCAAGATTTAGTGCAGCGGGGACTGGAGCAATTGAGCTTTGAACACCGCAGCGTTTTGGTGCTGCACGACTTAGAAGACATCCCGCAAAAAGAAGTAGCCCAAATTTTGGGGCTGCCTGCGGGAACCGTGAAATCTCGCGTGTTTTATGCCCGAAATGCTGTGCGGCAATTTTTGCAAAAAGAAGGTGTCAGCGAGCTATGAATAACCCAAGCAGCGACCAAGAGTTAGTTAATTTCTTGAAGCAACATCGCCCCAATATTCCTGAAGCTGTACCAGACTTAGAGCAAAAAATTCTAGCAGCAATCGACAGTAATCAGGCGAGTGTTTTCCAGGAAAGCCACCGCAAAAAGACGCGATTAAGTTCCTCAGCTAAGCCTTATGACAGGTTAAAAATCTCCTCGATTTCTAAGTGGGCTTTATCGTCTGCAATTACTGCTAGCCTGCTACTTTTTTGGTCTGGCTACCGTCCGTTTGAGACTGCACAAGTGTCCGATAAGGAAACAGCTCAGTTAGAAGCATTTTTAGTTACTAACTGGGAGGGTGTACTCCATGATTCTCCCCAAGAAAGTATGACCGATCGCTCACAAACAGACTGGTTGACTTTCAGCCCGGGTGCTGACAGTGAACCGCCAACAAATAAGTAATATCAAAGAGGCAATTTTCATGTCAATTCGTCGTATATCTGCCCTAGCCGTTTTAATGCTGACTCTCGGTAGCACAGCCGCAGCAATAGCAGTTCCTAATCCCCTAGAACCCCAAACACTTGCACAAAATCAGCGACCAAATCGACCTGCGGGCAAGGAAGGTGGGATGTTCGAGAAACTGAATTTAAGCGCAGACCAAAAGCAGCAAATGCAGGCAGTTCGCGATCGCTACAAAGACCAAGTTTCCCAGCGGATGCAAGCAGTCCGCCAAGCCAGACAAGAATTGGAAACGATGATGTCGGGTACGGCAAATGCTAGCGAAATACGCGAAAAACACCGTCAAATAGTCGGATTGAGACAGCAGTTGGAAGAGGTGCAGTTTGAAAGTACACTTGCAATGCGAGAAGTCCTCACTGCCGAACAGCGCAGCCAATTAGCTCAACTGATGCAGCAGCGCCGACAAACGGCTAGAAACAGGATGCAAAACGGTCAAAAACCGCAGTAGTTGACGAGGATTTTTGAGTGAACCGCAGGGTGTTTACGCCCTCTGCGATTCATTAGTTCAAGCTCCCAATCTGGGAGCTTGAACTTTTTCAGGTAAGCTATAAATTGGAGTTTTGAGGCAGGAGCCAGAAGGAAACAGGAAGAAGAAAGAAGTCATAAGAAGTGTTTTTACAAATATGAGATGCTCTCCCAGATTCATTGAGTAAATCTAAAATCTAAAACCTAAAATCGAATGACCCCTCTAGCCGCGGCGAAACGTTAGCTTTCATCCTGGTTCCGTCGCCTAATGTAAAGGTGTGGGTTGAGATTTTCCCCTCCAGCATGATATCATCAGGCTGCTATATTTGGTTTGTTAATTTATACTGGCTTTTAATATAGAATTTACTAAATGAACTGCCGAGAAGGCAGAAACTACAGAGGTGAGAGAAATATCCAATTAGAATTTTATTGATATGAGTACAATTTTCTATTAAACCGGAGCTATTGAAATGAGATTGTTAAAACCCTGGCGTTTAGTTTTATTAAGTCTAGTTTTTGGAATGGCTGTAATTTTATCAAATTGCGGCACGCCCTCAAACACGGTTAGCAATAATTCTCCAACTCGGACAACTCCTGCTGCGGTTCCTGCTGGGGCTTTGGTTTACGGTGCGGGCGGGCAGCCGATCAATCTGGAACCGGGAAATATTACTGATGGCAATTCGGTGATTGTTATCGACCAAATTTACAATCGCTTGACTGATTTCAAACCGGGAACTGTGGAACTTGAGCCGAGTCTCGCTACTGAATGGTCAAGTTCTAAAGATGGTAAAAGTTGGACTTTTAAGCTGCGTTCCGGGGTAAAGTTTCACGACGGTACGGATTTTGATGCGGAATCTGTAAAGTTTAATGTGGAGCGCTGGTGGGATGCAAAAAATCCTAACGGTTATCGAGAATCTGGCAAAACTTATCCAATTTGGAAGAATTTTTTTGGTGGTTTCAAGGGAGATAAAAATTCCCTGGTAACAGATGTGGCAGTTGTTGATAGGTCTACGATTAAGTTTATTTTAAATCAACCTTTTGCTGCTTTTCCCTCGGCGATTGGGTCTGGTTATTTCGGGATAGCGAGTCCGGCAGCGGTGAAAAAAGCGGGTGCTAAATACGGCACTCCGGGGTCGGTCGCGGTGGGTACTGGGCCTTTTATGTTTAAGGAATGGCGTTCGGGCGATCGCATTTTTTTGGAAAAAAATCCGAATTATTGGAAAACTGGGACGCCAAAAGTCAATCAATTGGTAATTCGTTTTGTTGACGATCCGGCGGCAAGATTGGCTCAATTGAGAGCTAGTCAACTTGATTTTAGTGTTGATTTAACGCCGGATCAATTGAAAGAGGTTCAAGCAGATACTAATTTAGAAGCTGTTGTGCGACCTTCTTTTAATGTCGGTTATTTAGCCTTAAATCCGAGTTACGAACCTTTGTCAAAACCAGAAGTCAGGCGGGCGATCGCCCAAACAATTAACAAGCCAGCAATAGTCCAAGCTTTCTGGGGAGAACTCGGAAAACATGATTCGCAATTTATCCCGCCTGCGCTGAATTGGGCAGCGTCTGATAAAGTTAAAGATTATGAATTTAACCCGCAGCAAGCTAAAGAAATGCTCGCGAAAGCCGGTTATCCGAACGGTTTTGATTTGGATTTGTGGTATATGCCCGTCAGCCGTCCCTATTTTCCCACGCCGAAGCCGATCGCTGAGGCTTTGGCGGCGGATTTGAGCGCGATCGGGATTCGGGTAAAATTGCTGACAAAGGATTGGTCTGCTTATTTAGCCGATCGGCTAAAACCTCCTGGGTTTCAAGCTTTTATGATGGGTTGGACTGGAGATTATGGCGATCCAGACAATTTTTATTATCCTCACTTCGGGCCTGGTTCCACGGGGGACTTGGGAAATTGGAAAAATCCGAAAGTTCTGGAACTTTTGGAACAGGGGAGGGCCAGTGGCGATAAAGCAGCTAGGGCGAAAATTTATGCGGAAGTTAGCGAGATTTTGCACGAGGAAGCTGTGCGTTTGCCGATTGTACATTCGCAGCCACTTTTAGGGAAACGCAAGAATATTCAAGGTTGGATTCCGAGCCCTTTAGGTTCTGAGTCTTTTGAGGAAGTGAGCAAAAATTGAGAAGTTAGAGCGAGATGCACTCTACAGATAGAGTTTATGCGTAAGCCATGTTTTAGAGGAAAGTGAAGTCGGCAGCATTAATTTGACTCGCTGATATCGCGCTTAGAGATGCCAAGATTTCCCCGGTTGGGACAAACCGGATTAAAGTTGCACTGTTACTTTGAGTAATTGCTAATTGAGAGAAGGTGATACCGCTAGCAAGTGTGAGCAAATCTTTCTCGTCTTCAAAATCTAAAATGGTATCCGTTCCAGCATCCAGTCCTAACAGGAATCGATCGCTCCCCAAACCTCCAATTAAACAATCATTTCCCAAGCTGCCAAATAGGGTATCATTTCCCTTGCCGCCATACAAAGTATCATTGCCTTCACCCCCAATGAGACTGTCAAAAGCGCGATCGCCAAATAAAACATTCTCACCGTTCCCCGCAAGCAAAGTATCATTGCCCTTGCCACCGTAAAGCGTATCATCCCCGTTGCTACCTTCGAGAAAATAATTTCCTTGATGACCATACATCCAATCATTGCCATCAATACCACTGAGGGTATCATTTCCCTGTTTGCCACTGATGGTATCGTTGCTGCGATCGCCTGCAAGGATATCGTCGCCATCAGTACCGATAATTGGATCAGAATTGGACTGCGTTGGTGTCGGTGTGATTGAGGGCGTTGGTGTTGATGTCGGATTGGGCGTTGGAGTGATTGAAGGCGTTGGTGTTGATGTCGGATTGGGCGTTGGAGTGATTGAGGGCGTTGGTGGGGTCGTAGGAGTTGGTGTTAAAGTAGGCGTCGGCGTTGTTGTGGGAGTAGGCGTCGATATTAGTATCGGTGTTGGTACTGGTGTTGGTGTCAGCGTTGGTGTGACTACCTCTGCGATTGTGCCAAGTTTAGCAATCCAAATATCTTGACCGCCTGCATTGGGACCTCCCAAAGCCCCGTTAGTTTGTCCCGTGAGATAGAGAGGACCAGCGCTATCGAGTGCTAATTCTGAGGAGGAGTCAGATTCAGCAGTCCCGAATTGCTTGAGCCACAACTGGTTGCCATTGCTGTCGTACTTAGTTGCCCAAATATCTTGACCGCCTGCATTGGTGCCTCCCAAAGCGCCCTCGGTTGAGCCCGTGAGATAGACATTGCCAGCGTTATCGACTGCTAAGTCTGAGGGGAAATCATATTCAGGACTCCCGAATTGCTTGAGCCACAACTGATTGCCATTGCTGTCGTACTTAGTTGCCCAAATATCTTCACTGCCTGCATTGGGGCCTCCCAAAGAGCCGTTGGTTTCTCCCGTCAGGTAGAGATTGCCAGCGCTATCAAGTGCTGAGTTTGGGCGGAAATCATATTCAGGACTCCCGAATTGCTTAAGCCACAACTGATTGCCATTGCTGTCGTACTTAGTTGCCCAAATATCTTCACTGCCTGCATTGGGACTTCCCAAAGAGCCGTTGGTTTCTCCAGTCAGGTAGAGATTTCCAGCGCTATCCGCCGCTAAATCTGAGGGGGCTGTGATTTCTGGGTAGTCAGAGTCAGCAGTCCCGACTTGCTTCAACCACAACTGGTTGCCATTGCTGTCATACTTGGCTGCCCAGGTGTGAACATCCGGTGGATAGCCTTTTGAAAAGTTATAGTTTGTGCCCGTCAGATAGACATTGCCACTACTGTCCACTTTTATGCCATCGGAGAGGTCGTGGGTGTCAGCATTGACACCCTTCAACCACAACTGGTTGCCACTGTCGTCATACTTAGCTACCCAAGCGCTTTTGGGGCCTCCACCTGCACCTGAAGTTGTATAGCCACTTGTTCCTGTCAGGTAGACATTGCCAGCACTATCCACTCCTAGGCATGAGGGATAGTCATTAGAGTTTCCGAAGACGAACTGCTTGAGCCACAACTGGCTGCCGGTGCTGTCATACTTAGCTACCCAAGCGTCGGAATCATTAAAAATCTTCACCGGTGAAGCGGCAGCAGTGCTTCCTGTCAGGTAGACATTGCCAGCACTATCCACTGTCACTTCCGTCGCCAAGTTATCCCCTAACTGCTTGAGCCACGACTGACTGCCAGTGCTGTCATATTTGGTTACCCAGGCATTTGTACTTGGATTGGTGCCGCTCAAAGGGAGATAGGTGTCTCCTGTCAGATAGAGACTGCCTGCACTGTCAAGTGCTGTGCTCCTGAAGCGATCGTCATTGGGTGTCCCGAATTGTTTGAGCCATTCAAAGTTAGGCGCTAGTTTTCCAATAGTCAGTGTGGTTTCAGCGATAGTACCTGCAACTGCGCCTGCGATCGCGCGTGCTGATATTGTTGAGGAAGGCATAATACACCTCACAAATGAATTTATGTCACAAAATGCGTACATTGCAGTTAAAGGTGCGATCGCTCGTTTTTATCTAGTGCTAGTGCGATCGCCTGCAAGATTTACCCCAAAAGAAAATCAATCTTAAAACAACCTATGTCTGCGTAAGTATGTGCGTAAGTATGTCACTGTCGATCAAAAAATCTTCTCTTTGGTTCTTCATACTTTACATAAGTTTACTTTTTGATTAATATTTTTGTTCTCAAATCTCAAATCTCAAATCTAATTATGGCTAAATATATTCTTAAACGTTTGCTAGGACTATTGCCAGTCCTTTTCGGCATCACTCTGCTAGTATTTACTTTTTTGCATTTGATACCGGGAGACCCAGCTACAGTGCTTTTGGGAGAACGGGGAACTCCCGAACAGGTGGAAATTTTGAAAGCGAGATTAGGTTTAAATCAGCCTTTACCTTTGCAATATTTGGCTTTTTTATGGAGTTTGCTGCGCTTGGATTTGGGAAATAGCATTATTAGCGGTATTCCGATAATTGATGAAATTATAAGCCGCTGGCCTGCTACTTTTGAACTGTCTGTGGTCGCAATGTTGCTGGCACTTTTAATCGGAATTCCGGCGGGGATTTTGGCTGCTGTTCGGAAAAATAGCTGGCTGGACAATCTCGCGATTAGCGGTTCGTTAATTGGCGTATCTTTGCCAGTGTATTGGTTGGGATTGATGTTGATTTATTTGTTTGCTGTTTATCTGAAATGGCTGCCTCCAAGCGGGCGGATTAGTGTAGATTTGGGGTTTGGTTTTAAGTCGATTACGGGTGTTTATGTTTTGGATTCTTTGCTGAGGTGGGATTTGGTGGCTTTGCGAGATGCGATCGCCCATTTAATCCTGCCAGCTTTGACTTTAGGAACTATTCCTCTGGCGATTATAGCTCGCATCACTCGTTCTGCAATGCTGGAAGTGCTTTCTCAAGATTACATCCGCACTGCGAGGGCGAAGGGATTGCCGGAATATTGGGTGATTTTGAAACACGCTTTGAAAAATGCGTTTTTGCCAATTGTCACAACTATCGGTTTGCAGTTCGGCACTCTTTTAGGTGGCGCTATTTTGACTGAAACTATTTTCTCATGGCCGGGAATTGGTTCTTGGATTTACACTGGTATTCTGACGCGGGATTACCCAATTGTCCAAGGAGGAGTAATTTTTGTGGCTGTGACTTTTGTACTGATTAATCTGGCGGTTGATATTTCCTATGCTTTTTTCGATCCGAGAATTCAGTACCGTTAATTAAAAGGAAATTAAACAAGAAATGCTTGTTTAACATCCGGACGCAGCAGGTAGTAAATGCTAGCCACTGCAAAACCCAGGGTTAAAAAATTAACGGCTGCACCTGCGCTGCCAAACATTTTAGCAATTTGCGCGAGGGTGGCGATGACATGGATAATTAATGTTCCCGTCCAAGCCCATTTTTTGAGTTGAAACAAACCCCATGTTAAGATTAAGGAAATAATTCCAATAATTAGAGCGACCGTCGCAAAAATTGCAATGAAGCCGCCGATTACAGTGCCAACTCTCGCCCCGCCGACAGCCGCACCGAGACCGCCAAAAATGCCAGCAAAAAGTAAGATGAACAAGCCGTCAAGGAGGCTGAATACGCCGCTAATTAGCTGCAAAATTGCCAGAACTGTAACGCTTTGAGGACGATTCATTATTTTGATTTTCCCTTTTTAACGAGTTTGAAAAATATTTTAACCTGTTGTGGACACCGTGCGGATATGTATTCAGGACTTAGGCACCGCTACCAGTGAAACCGGGTTTATGAGAATAAGTGTGTCCATACTCTGTCGTTACGAGCTTAGCACTGGCCGATCCCGTTGCGAGCGCTAACACGAGTCCGCAATGACCTAGTGACGATCGATCGCCCCCTGCCATATCTGCCTTTGTTGCTGGTGAGAAGCACGATCGTAGATCCCAAAAACAATATTATCTGCTAAAATATATTTTTATTTGCCAGCAGCCAGGAGCGATTTTGTTTAGAACCACCTCTTTTGGCTGAAAAAACTTAACATTTTTTAATAAATTGCAAAGATTAGCTATAATTGTTTACAGGTGCTGGTTGGGGAACTTTTTTTAAATCACCCGATCGGATGAGTCTGAAAGACGATGCCAAGCATCAGCAAAAATTTTACCTTTAAGGTAATCCTGAGATTAAATTAGGTGAGTCGGTATGATCGTTAGCCCTAAAAAGGAAACTGCTCAGGTCAAGGTGGAAGATACTCAGACTGTAGACACCAAGGCCGCAGAGACTAAAATTGCAGATAACAAAACCGCCCAAAAGCAGTCTCCGAAGCAACCAGCGCGCAAACCGCAGCGGTGGGTAATTGGGTTGGTTGCAGCCGGGTTGCTAGCTGTACCGACCACTATATATGTAGCAAAAAGTCGATCGCAGCCGAAAGTAGATGCGATCGCCACTATGACAGTGCCGGTGGAAGCGCAAAACCTCACGGTACGGATCACGTCCAGCGGCACGGTGCAGCCGGTACAGCGCGTGAATCTCAGCCCTAAAGGCTCCGGCAGGATCGCAGAATTGTTTGTCGAACAGGGCGATAAAGTCGAAGCAGGACAGATTGTGGCGCGCATGGAAAGCCGCGATGTAGAAGCTCAACTCGCTCAAGCTAAAGCCCGCGAAGCTAGCATTCGGGCCAAACTCGCCAAAATCGAAGCCGGGAATCGATCGGAAGATATCGCCAGCGCCCGAGCGCGCTTAGAGCAAGCCGAGGCCAGTCTCGCACAAGTCCAAGCCGGCAGCCGCGTGGAAGAAGTTGCAGGAGCCAGAGCCCGCTTGCAGCAAACTCAAGCAGGCTTGCAGCGACTGAGAGCCGGCAGCCGCGTTGAAGAAGTCAGCCAAGCGCGAGCTCGTTTAGCCCAAGCTCAAGCTCGTTTAGCAGATGCTCAAACCGGCAGTGTCAAACAAGAAATTGCCCAAGCACAAACGCAAATTGACTCGAGTAAAGCCCAAGCCGAACTAACCGCTCAACGGGTGGAACGCAATCGACCGTTAGTGGAAGAAGGTGCTCTGGCTAAAGATAAACTGGATGAATTAATTAAAGAAAATCGTACAGCCCAAGCTAAATTAATAGAATCTCAAAGACGCCTGCAACAACTACAAGAAAATCGGCTGTCGCAAATTCAGCAACTGCAAGCTGCTGTGCAAGTCGAGCAGCAAGCATTGAACCAATTGCAAAACGGCACGCGATCGGAAGAAATTGCTCAAGCCGAAGCAGAAGTTGCCGAAGCTAAAAGCAAATTAGCGCAGCTAGAAAACGGCAACCGTCCCGAAGAAATCGCCAAAGCCGAAGCAGCAGTTGCTGAAGCAAAAAGCCAATTAGCCGCACAAGAAAACGGTTCACGCCCGGAAGAAATAGCTCAAGCTCAAGCTGAATTAGCCGAAGCTCAAGCTCAAGTCCGCTTTCAAGAAGTGCAGTTAGAAGATACGAAAGTTCGCGCTCCTTTTGCTGGAATTATTACCCAAAGATACGCCATCCAAGGAGCTTTTGTAACTCCCGCAACTTCGGCCTCGGAAGCTACTTCGGCCACTTCGACATCCATTGTCGCTTTAGCTAGAGATGTGGAAGTTTTGGCGAAAGTCCCGGAGGCTGATATCAGTCAAATTAAACCGGGTCAAGAAGTTGAAATAGTCGCCGATGCTTATCCAGACAAAGTGTTTAAAGGCCGCGTTAAGTTAATTGCGCCGGAAGCTGTTAAGGAACGGGATGTGACGCTATTTCAAGTGCGAGTTGCCATTGATACGGGCAAAGAGTCGCTGCAATCGGGGATGAATGTAGATTTGAGATTTGTCGGTCAAAAGCTGAGCAATGCTTTAGTTGTGCCGACGGTGGCAATTGTGACTAATAAAGGTCAAACAGGTGTGCTAGTTCCCGATGAGAAACAGCAGCCGAAGTTTAAGCCTGTTACGGTTGGCTCGACTATTGGCAACAAGATTCAGATTTTAGAGGGTGCTGCAGCGGGCGATCGCGTTTTTACCGAACTTCCTCAAGGTAAAAAACTAGAGGATATCATCAAGAATCAAAAGTAGTCATTTCAGTGCGCTCCTCTCGCTCGCTAGTCATTAGTAGGGTGCGCAATGCGCACCTTACCCAATTACCAATTCCTTAATCTAAAATCTAAAATTAAAAATCGAATTATGGATATTGTTGAAAGCGTCAAAATGGCTGTCACAACTTTGATGGCAAACAAGCTTCGCAGCACCTTGACGATGTTAGGAATTATCATTGGCAATGCTTCGGTAATTTCTATGATAGGTATCGGCGAAGGAGCTCAAACATTTATCGAGGGACAAGTTAACTCTCTGGGATCAAACTTGCTATTTATTATTCCCGGAAGTCCTGAAGCGCAAACCCGCCCGGTGATTCCGCCCCAGACTTTAGTAGTGGAAGATGCAGAGGCGATCGCATCTCAAGTTCCTTCGGTCCAAGAAGTTGCACCAACTCTCAATGATAGTCAAATCGTTACTTACCGCAATAAAAATGTCTCATCTTCCATTGTCGGAACTACCCCAGAATTTCTGACAGTCAGAAGCTTTGATATGGGTCAAGGTCGTTTTTTAAGCAAATTAGATTTAGAAAGACAAGAAAATGTGGTTGCTTTAGGATCGGAAGCAGCCGAACAATTATTTGGCAATACACAACCAGTTGGTCAATACATTCGCATCAAAAACTCTACCTTTCAAGTGATTGGAGTCATGCAGGCAAAAGGTTCAAGTTTTGGCGACAATCAAGATATGAACGTTTATTTACCGCTGACAACAATGGCAAACCGGATCGTAGGTCGCTCATCTCCCTACGGTACAAAAGTAACATTTATTTCGGTTGCTATCAAAGATGAAACTATGATGCAAGCCGCCCAATTTCAAATAGAAAATCTGCTCAGATTGCGTCATAAAATTACTAAGGAAGATGATTTTACTGTCCGAAACCAGAAAGATTTGATGAAGACTTTGGGCAGTATTACTGGTGCTTTGACGTTGATGTTGGCTTTCGTGGCGGCCATTTCGCTGTTTGTCGGCGGCATCGGAATTATGAATATTATGCTAGTTTCTGTTACCGAACGCACGAAGGAAATTGGATTGAGAAAGGCGATCGGAGCTTCTCAGCAAGATATCCTAATTCAGTTTATGATAGAGTCTGTGATTTTGTCGGCAGCAGGCGGTGTGATCGGCACTGGATTCGGCATCGGCGGCGTGCTTTTAGTCGCTGCTTTTACTCCCCTGCAAGCTAGCGTTTCCCCAGTGGCGATCGCACTTGCAGTAGGTGTTTCCGGCAGCATCGGCTTATTTTTCGGCATTGTACCCGCCAAACAAGCTGCTAAATTAGACCCGATTGTGGCATTGAGAAGTGCTTAATTAATTTGTTGACGGTAGACGGTTGACTGTTGACTGTTATAAAAATAACTCATAATTAATAACTCATAATTAATAACTAAGTATGAATTTTATTGAAAGCGTCAAAATGGCAGGTCAAACACTGCTAGCTAATAAAACTCGCAGCAGTTTAACAATGATCGGCATGATTGTCGGCAACGCCTCAGTAATTGCGATGATTGGAGTGGGACAAGGAGCTCAAAAATTTGTAGCAGGACAAGTTCAATCCCTGGGTACAAACGTATTGATAGTTAGACCCGGAGTTCCCAACGCTAGGCGAAGTTCTATCGCAAGTGCGCCTCAAACACTGATAGTAGAAGATGCTAAGGCGATCGCAACTCAAGTCCCCTCCGTTCAAGGCGTGTCAGCAGAACTTAACAGTTCAGAGATTGTTCGCTACAGCAACAAAAACGTTTCTGCTCTAATTTTTGGCACGATTCCAGAATTTATAGAAGTCAGAAGCTTTGAAATGGCAAAAGGGCGGTTTTTGACTGAAGTAGATGTTAAACAAAGTAACCAAGTTGTGGTTCTAGGTTCCGAATTAGCGGAAAAACTTTTTGGCAATATAAATCCATTGGGCGAACAAGTGCGTATCCAAAATGTCAGCCTCAAAGTAATAGGAGTATTGGCACCCAAAGGCACATCTTTTGGTACGAATTACGATAACTCGGCCGCAGTGCCGATCGCCACAATGGCAAACCGCATTGTCGGGCGGAAATCTCCCTACGGTTTAGCTGTCACGTCGGTATTTATTTCTATTAAAGATGAGTTGCAAATGGACGCGGCTCAATTTCAGGTAGAAAACTTGCTGAGACTGCGGCACAAAGTTACCACCGAAGACGACTTTACAGTCAGAAATCAAAAAGATTTAATGGCAACAATGGGTGCGATTTCTGGGGCTCTGACACTGATGTTAACTGCTGTTGCCAGCATTTCCCTATTAGTCGGTGGCATTGGGATTATGAATATTATGCTGGTTTCCGTCAGCGAACGCACTCAGGAAATTGGGCTCAGAAAGGCGATCGGCGCATCCCAACAAGATATCTTGTTTCAATTTATTGTCGAAGCTGTAATTTTGTCCGCTGCCGGAGGGATAGTCGGTACTTGCGTAGGTGTCAGCGGTATCTTGCTTGTAAGTAATTTCACGCCCTTGCAAGCTGGAATATCACCCGTGGCGATCGCCCTTGCTGTCAGTGTATCCGGTGCAGTCGGCCTCTTCTTCGGCGTTGTCCCCGCCCGCCAAGCCGCCAAACTCGACCCGATCGCAGCTTTGAGAAGTGCTTAATAAATATCTACTTACTCAGTTACACAATCCGCGCCTTTTATGCTGGTCAAAATTATCTCTATCTAAATATTAAAAAGTGTTTTTTTATAAACAATTAACAACATTGCAGTATCGAATGCAGTTTTAATCTCTGTATTTTTACGCAGATTTAAAGCGCAAAACTTCATAAAAAGCCCGTTAAATATTAAATAAAGCTTGGTTGTGGCGTTTACTTGTCAACCAGAAAGTTTAATACTATTAAATCAGGGGCAAACACACCGAAGCATCTACAGACGGTACGAACCTTTGCGCTTTAATCAAAATATCCAATAAATAAACATGGCATCCCTCACCCCTAGTTCTAACTTTGACTATCTCGAAGGAACCACCCAACCAGACAGATTGACCGCCTTAGATGGCAACGACATCATTTATGCCAACAGCGGAGACGACTATCTCGAAGGCGATGTCGGTAAAGACAAAATCTGCGGCGACCAAGGCAACGATACGATTGTTGGCGGTGCGGACAATGACATCCTCTGGGGAGGCAAAGGCAGCGACCTAATTGGTGGCGATTCCGGCAACGATATCATCTACGCGGGCGCCGGTACCGATACCGTGAGCGGTGGCACAGGCGATGATATATTTGCCATTGCTAAAGGCAGCGGTGGCCCAACTTTAGCCACAGCCGACTACATCGCCGACTTCGGCAACGGCAATGACAAAATTCGATTGCTAGACGGCCTCACCTTTGAAGATTTAAACATCCAGCAAGGCACGGGCGCCAACAGCAACAGCACCGTAATTCAAGACAAAATTACGGGCGAATATTTAGCAGTCTTGCCAGGAGTCAACAGCAACACCATCAATCGCGACCAATTCACAAATCAGCTATCGGGCAACCCTGTCACCGAGTGGAACGGAGTCCTGCTGAATGCAGTGCGGACGGCCAGCACCGCACCTCCCCTCGCTTCCCGCAACATGGCAATGGTTCACGTAGCCATTTACGATGCTGTTAACTCGATCGGCAAAAAATACAGCCCTTACCTCGTGGAAATAGACCCACCCGCAGGTACATCAGCAGAAGCAGCCACCGCCGCAGCCGCCCACCGCGTCTTAGTCAACCTCTACCCAGCGCAAGCAGCCACATTTGACCAAGCATACGCATCGTCTCTAGCTAAAATTACCGACGGTAAAGCCAAACAAGACGGGATTGCCCTCGGACAGCAAGTTGCCGACCAAATTATCAGTTCGCGGAGTACAGACGGCATCACGAAAGTAGTGCAGTACACTCCCTCAACCGACCCCGGCAGTTGGGTGCCGACTCCCCCCGCTTTTGCAGCAGCGTTAGCGCCACAGTGGGTCGAAGTTACTCCCTTTGCGATGACTAGCGGTTCTCAGTTCCGCCCGTCGGGCCCGCCCACCCTTGACAGCGCCAAGTACGCAGAGGAGGTTAACTATATCAAAGAAATTGGCAAAAGTGACAGCCTCACGCGCACCCCAGACCAAACAGTCATCGCCAAATTCTGGGCTAATGGCGCTGGGACGTTTACGCCTCCGGGCCACTGGAACCAAATCGCCGAAGAAACAGCGACTCTCACTGGTCAATCCTTAGAAGATAGCGCCCGCTTGTTCTCCCTGCTGAATATTGCTCTGGCCGATGCAGCTATTAGCTGCTGGGATGCCAAGTATGAGTACAACTTGTGGCGGCCCGTGACAGCTATCCGCCAAGCTGACACAGACAACAATCCCGCAACGACAGCCGATCCCCTGTGGACTCCGCTGCTAACTACTCCGCCGTTCCCTGAGTACACGTCGGGTCACAGTACCTTTAGCGGTGCGGCAGATACTGTTATGAGTTCTGTATTTGGTTCGGATTATGGCTTTGGAGATCGGGGAGACAGGAGTGTCAACACTTTGCGAACCTTTGAAAACTTCAGCGAAGCGGCCGATGAATCGGGCATGAGTCGCCTTTACGGAGGCATTCATTTCATGAGTGCTAACGTAAATGGTTTAAGTGTGGGTAGAAATGTGGGGAATTATGTTGTGCAGAATTTCTTAAAGGCTTAGGAAAGCTTTTTTGTGGGGAGGGGGCGGGTTTACGAGATTGCTGAGATGTTGCACCATTTTCAATAATCTTTTTATGAACAGGAAAGATGCCTGTTCCACAAGAAATAAACTCTTTGTGGAACAGGCATTTTGCCTGTTGCTAATTATTCCAGCAATTCTACAGTGCCGAGATACCCATCTACTCGGACTTTTTGACCATCTCGCAGGCGAGTTGTTGCTTCAGAAATATTCATGACTGCGGGAATTTTGTACTCGCGAGCGATTATTGCCCCGTGAGATAGTTGGCCGCCAACTTCGGCGATAATTGCTGTTGCTCCTAATAGCAGCGGCGCCCAACCTGCATCGGTGTAAGGAACTACTGCGATCGCATTTTCTCCTAAATCCGTGCTCGCGGTGCGGCAAATCTTGACAAAACCTTCGACACGGCCGATACTTGCCGGAATTCCCTGGATGATATTAGTTGCGGATTGGGTAAGTTCGATCGCCCTTTTCTGAGAATTTGGCAGCAAATTGCCGTAGACCACGGGGGGAATCGGGCGATCGCGATCGGCTAACAGGCGATCGCGCCTTTCCCTAATTGTATCCTTAAACGAAACACTGGTACCGCTGCGAATCCACTGCTGAATTTCCCCAAATTCCAGATAAAAAATATCTCCGCTTTCCTGAAACACCTGCATTGCCAATCCGCAAGCTTCAATCTCCAAAAAATTCCAGCGTAAATGAGCCAACAACCGCGCGTAAATTTCGCTAATTTCGTTTTTGACGATCGCTCTTTCCTGACATTTATCTAGTCGCCACTTCTGCCCCCAAGTCAATCCTAATTTCCCCTTTTCGACTAAATTAGTTTCGCCTTTTTGAGCCATGCTTATTAGCAGTTTTTGGTACACTTCCGGTTGTTCTCGCCAAGTAGGAACAGCGATATCCGTTCCCACCTCGCTCAAATATCCGTAAGTATCAAGCCACTTTTTAAATTCTGCTTGTAAAGCCGGACTTTCGGCAAATATATGTGCTAAATCTGCTACTGAAACAGTTTCGTCAGACTGCGAAACAGCAGCTTGTCGCAACTTCTGAGCCAACTGCTGTAAAGCTCGCACAGAAGCAATTTCAGGAGCGCTGTCATTAGCTAGCCATTCATCAGAAACGCGAAAAATGGCCTTGCGAATAGCCAGCCCGATCGGTCCTAATATATTGTAGTAAGTAATCGGTTTTAGCCACTCCTGAATTTGCTCGGCTTTCTCCAACAATTCCGACAAATATTGATAAGTGGGCATTGGGCGTTGGGCATTGGGCATTAATATTGCTTCGCTCGATCCTCTTCCTTCTTCCTGCTCCAGAATTTGCAGTGCAGGGAGAAAAATAGAAGTACGATCGCCCTTAAATTCTGCATTCAGCGCCCTCTCCCGCTGTACCAAACGCCACAAACCAGGCAAAGAAGGCAAAATCTTCCGAAAAGGCGGCTTGCCCATTTTTTGCCCTCTCAGCAAAAATTCCAAACCCTGCTCCGGCAATCCCATCATCCGAAAGATTTCGCCCAACAAAGTCGCATTAAAATAGGCGTGAGAACCGAGCAAAGTTGCCGTTTCATTAAAGTTTAAGCCACTGGCGCGATCGCCCAAAACCACCTTAAAAATCTCTCCCCAAACCCCGCAAGTCAGCGGCCGATTAATCGACCAAGTTAGGGGACGAATTGCACCAGGAATCACTTCTGCTGCAATAGTTCGCGTCCAGAATGGCTGCAAATTAGTAATGGGGCGACTTTGCAAAATCCAAACTTTTTCACCGTCCCAACTCCACTCAATATCCTGCGGGATGCCGTGAAAAAATGCTTCAATTGCTTGGGCTTGTTTCACCAATTTTGCTATAATCGATTTATCAATAATTGAATAATTTTTAAATTCACTTAAACTTTCTTCTAATGATTCCGGTCTACTAAAATCTATTTCCAAATGAATCGGAGTAACTTGTCCGCCGACAACAGCTTCGGCTCCTCCCGGTAAAGCTTCAATAATAATCTGGGAACCGCCATCTAAAGGATTGCGGCTGAACATGACTCCCGCAATTTGGCTGTCAATGTAAGGCTGAATCAGTACAGCCATTTGAGTATCGGGCAATTGTCGCTGTCGGCGGTAAGCCACAGCTTCGGAAGTCCAATAAGACTGGCGACAGCGATTAATTGCATCGAGCAATTCTGATTTAGTTGAAACAGGCCCAATGGTTTGATATTGTCCAGCCGCTGAACTAATATCCCCGTCTTCTCCCGCAGCAGAAGAACGCACAATTATGCGATTTTGGATTTGGGCTTTTAGATTTTGGATTAAAACATCAATACTTGACAAATGCTCGGCATTTTTCTTTTCCCCTCTTCCCTCTTTCTTCTTCCGTCGGACTTCTTCCTTCTTGCTTCCATCCGTTACATCCGTTACATAATCCGTTGCCGAACTTCCTTCTTCCTTGGATGACAATATAAAACCAGCAGGTACGTTAAAACCTGCGCGTTTCAGTTGAGACAATTTAGCAGCTTTATCGCCGCATATTGCAGCATCTAACAAGTCATCAAGAGAAAACAATTGTTCAGATTTAGATAAAGCCATATCATCACCCTGGCTGAAATTAATTGCTGCTAACAACAAAGCTAATCCTGTTGCTGCTAAAAATTCGGGCATTGATTGTCGCCACACCCAAACCCAGATTGGCGTGCACAGACACCCGCAACGGGAAGCAAAGAGTCTCGCCCGATCGCCCTCACCCCACCACTGCTGTGCCAAACCCCACACCAGCAGCCCCCAAATGCCCGATGAAACAGCCATCGGCGGCGAAAATACCAAAAGACCCCAAACAGCGTTGGTCACGCCTCCACCTCGGGCGATCGCATATCTGCCCGCAACTAGAGGAATTAACAGGGCGATCGCGATCGCAGGTGCATCCGGGAAGCAAAATCGCCCCGCCAAAACCGGCAAAATACCCCGGGCAATTTCCGCCAACACCGCAGCAATTCCCGCTAATTTCCCCCCGTGAATGAAAGCAGCAGACACGCCCACATTCCCCGTGCCCAGCGCCCTCAAATCTCGGCGGCTAAACACTCGCACCGCCCATCCCGTTAGCGGTAAAGCACCCAAGCTGAAACTCGCAGCCAACAGCAATGCTATTGTCCCCAACGGCATAAAATCAGCTCTCATATTTTCAACCTCTAACCATTATGCCGACAATTCTGTCACTTTTTCTGCCTTCAGATATATCAACAAAACGGCATTAGCACTTAAGATAATGTAAAAGTAGAGTAGATAAGGATTTGGCCTAATGATAAATATAAGCTTGACCGCTCCCATGGCAGTTCTTGTTACACCCATCAAGCGAGTAACGATCGATCTGCTGATGCAGCAGCCAGTGCCGGAATCAAGTGTCAGCTTGACCGCTCCAATAGCAGTTCTTGGTGTTGGCTTTGTTGCCGCAGTTACCATCGGCTCGATCGCCTGGTACAACTCCAAGCGCCCCCCCGGTTGGGAATCCAAAGAACGCCCTGATTTTGTCCCGAAAGTTGATAAAGACGATTTGATTGCTGATGTTTCTGATTCAAAGAAAAAATAGAACCAAGCTGTTTTAGATCGGAAAAAGCTTTGAGAGGAATAGAAATTACCCTTGCTTATATATCAGGTAGGGTGCGCCTCGGCGCGCCTTACGCTGCTATTATGTATAAAAACTTTGAGTGAATATTTTTAATTGACAGAAAGCACTAAGGTCAATAAATCGACTTGTCATCCCGCCCTCGAACCCTTTATTGACCTTGATGCAATAGATCGTTGAGATACATTTAATTATAGAAAATTAGACATTGACTACAGCTTTATAGTTCTCAGGAGATTCAGCCTCTTTTGGGAGGCGGCATTTGAGACATCTCACCACATATTCGTAAATTTGACTGCTAAGGCAATCGCCCCGACGACCATTTCCAGTTTAATGTCATAAGTTTATTTTTTCGAGGTATGGACGCTCAATCTAAAGCAATCCGGTGACTTGAGGCTGTGACTTTTTTTCTACACCTAATTATGTCCGCTTCAAAACCAACAGCGTAATATCATCAAACACTTTTTGAGTGCCGATATGTCGCCGTAAATCGTCAATCACCGCTTGCTTAATTTTCCCAGCCGACAAATGCCAGTTTTGGCGAATGACTTCACACATCGCTTCCACGCCATATTGTTTTGTCTTAATGTCTTTTGCTTCGGGAATACCATCGGTATATAGCACGATACTATCTCCTGGGTATAGCTCCATTGAAATATGACTGATGAACTCAGCAATGTCATCTAGGAGGGCGATCGGGAAAAATTTTTCCTCGCAAGCAACACCAATCTGTCTGGAGATCTCAGGGCAAAACTTCTGATATAGAAAGATTCAATAATATCCTGATGCCAATGAACATTCGCTTTTTTAATAAAAACTCGGTCGTTTGATAAAAAGCTTTCCAATCAGGTGGGAGCTATCTGTTATTTTATCTATCATTACAACGCTTCTTTAAGCCTCAAAGTATTTAATTTATGGTTTTTGCTATGTCTGTAAAATAATCTTATTAAAATTTAAGTTTTGTAATAGAATTGTAATCGAACTTTTCTTGTATATTCAGCTAATTCACTGCAAACAAATGTTTTTTTTAGCACAGTTAATCGCTCGATCGCTCACGAAACAAACAACCCAGTCAGTTTAATTTATGGTAAAATAGTTCATGTTAATCAATATTTTTTAGATTTATTCATGATTCTGGAGTTTAGACTAAGAAAAGCTGGCTCAGTTAGAAACTGAGGCATAAAAAATCAATTGGGCAGCCAAATATATGT
>NZ_JAUBQS010000162.1:0-1449 GCF_036701355.1 Microcoleus sp. Pol12B3 | reverse complement strand
CAATCACCAAATCCGATTAGCAATTCTGAAGGCTCAACCGCCTCTATTTTCTCCATCCTTTACATAAAAGCACTACCTGGGCGATTTGTCAAATTTATTGAGCGTATTGGTCAGCGTGGTTCTCTAAGCGACAAGCAGTTTTTGGAGGGATTAGAAGGCATTTCTATTCAGCAGATTAATGAGTACAAAGCTGCGGCTTTAGAAGCAGAACAATTTGTCAAAGGTGGTTTTAAAGCTGCTGGGGCAGCAGTAGCGGCAGGTCAAGGTGCAGTTGGCTTGATCGGACTGTTTGGGACAGCAAGTACCGGGACTGCGATCGCTGGGCTCAGCGGTGCAGCAGCTTGGAATGCGACTCTTGCATGGCTGGGAGGTGGTTCTCTGGCTGCTGGTGGCGGTGGCATGGCAGTTGGTACAGTTGTACTTGGAGGTATTATGGTTGGTCCAGCCTTGGCAATTGGTGGCTTCATGCTTGCTGGTGAAGGTGAAAAAGCTTTGACAAAAGCACGAGAATATGAAGCCAAGGTCTATACAGAAATCGCTAAAATTGATGCTGCTAAAGACTTTTTGGAAAGAGTCCAGCGACGGATTGATGAACTTAACTATGTGTTGAATAACTTGAACTCTCGTACTGTTTTCGGACTTAACGAACTTGAATCCCAGGCATTCGAGCGAAATCAAAATGCAGATGTGCGTAAGTTGCAACAGGTAGCGCTTCTGGTAAAATCGCTTGCAGAAATTATGAAGACCCCTGTCTTAGATAGCGAAGGAAACCTCAACCCTGCGACTGCTAAAATCAAAGCTAAATACGGTACTATTTGAGGCAAGTTGACATGATAGCAAAAGAAGTTTCGCGAGGCATCTCAAAGATCACCAGTCCTGCTGAATGCTTACAGGAACTTGTCTCAGCTTACACTGAGTACAAGATGGTGGCAGAGCAGGAGCAGACTAAACGGCGTGAAATTGAGGCATGGGAGAAAACAACCATCGCTCAGATTAAAGCCCAGAGCGATTGGATGATGGAGTACCTCGATCGCTCATTTGATGAGCGTGCAGAAAATTTTCGCGATCTTTTTAGCGTAGTGGATTCGGCAATAGCTAGTGGCAATAATGAACAGTTAGCATTAGCTTTACATTCAATTACAGAAATAGCTAAGTCGAGTCCTTTCCAAGACCTTGCAAACTTAGCATCAGTAAAAGCTGCACTTAACGATCCAGACCATGAATGGGTGTTTTGATTCACCTTTATGAGTGTGGGTTGCCCCTTCACCTATCCCCTTAAATTGAAAAGCGATCGCCCTTAATCTCCAAAAGTGCGATCGCCCTCGATAATTTGACAGTTAACTTATCAAAAACCATCCGTCAAAAAAGTTATTTGACGGGGTGACAACCCCGTCAAAAGCTTGATAAAATCAAGGACATAGCCCTGTACCCCCTCTGGAAGAATGGCAG
>NZ_JAUBQS010000077.1:0-26639 GCF_036701355.1 Microcoleus sp. Pol12B3 | reverse complement strand
GACCCCATCTTTTTTTACCATAAATCGGTCTAACCTGCTTCAGCTAGGGGTTTTGACGGGGTTGTCACCCCGTCAGATGAAACAATTTCGATATTTTCCAAAATCAACTTTTGTTCTTGCGACAAGGTGGGCGAAGTAGAAGCAATAAAAGCTGCTACGTTGATTACAATTAAACAAGTTATAAAAATATCGTCTGCTAAACTGTATAAATTGCCCATTTCGGATTTTTCTAAAATTTCCTATATTTGAGTTTTTATTTTTTTGGGCATCTGATTTTTTCCTCAAAAGTAGGAATTAACGCTCGATCGTTAATACAGTATAAGCAATTGTATTCAAAACAATAAGCAAGACTTGCCTTACGGCTAAAAATCTGGTTTCTTGAGAGAGGCCTCGTTGCGAAACTCAATATTGATCGTGGAAACTGGGTTGTTTGGGTCAACGGCGTTCTACTAAAATTTAGAGTTAATCTGAAAAGAATTTCCAATTACTACTGGGTTTGCAGGCAAAAATCATGAAGGTAGCCGTATTCAGCACCAAATCCTACGATCGCACATTTCTGGAAGCAGCGAATGTCGGCGGCAAACACGATTTAGTTTTTTTTGAACCGCGTCTGAACCTGGAAACCAGCGTTTTGGCTGCTGGATTTCCTGCAGTCTGCGCGTTCGTGAACGACTCTTTGGACGCGAAAACGCTGCTCAGCATTGCCGAAAAAGGCGTCCGCTTGCTGGCCCTGAGATCCGCTGGATTCAATCACGTCGATTTAGCAGCAGCGAAGGATTTAGATCTAACTCTCCTCCGAGTTCCGGCTTATTCTCCCTACGCAGTGGCCGAACACGCAGTCGCTCTGATTTTGTCCCTCAACCGCAGAATCCATCGGGCTTACAACCGCGTCCGCGAAGGCAATTTCGCCCTAGATGGTCTGTTGGGTTTTGACCTTCATGGCAAAACGGTGGGAATCGTTGGAACAGGGAGAATTGGCGCAATTACTGCCCAAATTCTGCACGGATTCGGGTGTCGCCTGCTGGGATACGATGTTTACCAAAACCCAGATTGCCTCGCCATAGGCATGGAATACGTCGCACTCCCGGAACTATTCGCCGCCTCTGATATTGTCAGTCTGCATTGTCCGCTGATACCGGAAACCTACCATTTGATCGGTGCAGAGGCGATCGAGCAAATGAAACCGGGAATGATGCTGATCAATACCAGCCGCGGTCAGTTGATTGACACTAAAGCTGTTACCAAAGCACTAAAGTCTGGTATAATTGGCTACCTCGGCTTAGATGTTTACGAACAAGAGACGGATTTGTTTTTTGAAGATTTGTCAAATCACGTCATCCAAGACGACATTTTTCAGCGTTTGCTGACTTTCCCCAACGTCCTGATTACCGGACACCAAGCTTTTTTCACTGAGGAAGCTTTGAAAAATATCGCCGAAACCACGATCGGCAATATCACCGACTTTGAACAAGGACGCCCTTGCCCGAATCAAATCGACCTATATCAAGTGAAAAAATGAGTCAAAAGAGCGATTTGGCAGCGAAGGCAATTGTTTAAAATCAAGTCATATCGTTATTTTTGCTTGCAATTTGTGAAACTCTGCCTTAGTCTCATCAATTAGTCCCTGCAGCGCGGATGCTGTGCTAATTGCCGGAGAATTATACTGGCAGCAATTCACAGCCTGCAATTTTACCTGACAACGGAGGAAGTATTCAATGACACAAGCTAACTTTTCGGACGAGACACAAACGATCACTGAAGTCGTGACAGTAGATCTGGTGGAGGACAAACCGGGAGTCATGACTACAGTGACAACCACAGAAACACCGGCCAGCCAGTTCCAAGATATTAAAGACCAAGTTATTACAATTTTGTCGGAACTTCCAGCTTATCTATCCAATTTTTTTGCTGACTACCAAAAGCCCCTCATAACTGTTGGTTTAATTCTGGCAGGCGGTATTAGTATTAAGGTAATGCTGGGAGTTTTAGGTGCTCTTAATGATGTCCCTTTGGTAGCTCCAGTTTTTGAGTTGATTGGCATGGGATATACGGGTTGGTTTGTTTACCGCTATCTGCTCAAGGCTTCCGATCGCCAAGAGTTGTTAACGGAAATTGATTCTTTAAAAGAACAAGTTGTAGGTAAGGATTCTTAAACGGATGTTGAAGGAAGAGGGAAGTTCGGCAACTAGCACTGTACAAGATGTAACGGATGTCAGGAAAAAGGAAGAAAGAGGATTTTTCTCACTCTCTCATCTCCTTCCTAATCTCCCTCTCCTCCCACTCCTCCCTCTCCCACTCTCCCGCTCTCAATTTGGATGGCAAACTTGTTGTAAAGTGGCGGTAAAGTCGGGGTAGGAAATGGCAGCAGCTTCGGCCCGGTGAATGTTAGTAATACCTGTGGCGTTGAGGGCTGCGATCGCCAAACTCATCGCTATTCTGTGGTCGGTGTAGCTGTCAACATCCGCACCGATCAAAGGAGTTCCCCCGGTAATTTCTAAACCGTCGGGTAACTCGGAAATTTGGGCTCCCATGCGGTTGAGTTCCGCAGCAGTCACGGCCAGCCGATCGCTTTCTTTGACACGCAACTCGGCCGCATCTCGAATTATTGTAGTACCCGACGCAAAGATCGCCGCTACGGCCAAAATCGGGATTTCGTCAATCAGTCGGGGAATTAAGTCGCCCGCAATGGTGCATCCCCGCAATTGGCCGGAACTGCGAACCAAAATATCGGCTACCGGTTCTCCGGCAGCCTCTCGCTGATTTTGCAGTTCAATATCGGCGCCCATCATTTCCAAAGCTTCTAAAATGCCTGTACGAGTTGGGTTGACGCCGACATTTTCCACTACGAGCTCGGAACCGGGGACGATCGCCCCAGCAACTAGCCAAAATGCCGCCGAACTAATATCCCCCGGTACAATCACATTCTGCCCTTGCAGTTGTGTCGGCCCAGTAACTGTCACGCTGCAAGTTTCTGGATCGACGCTCAATTGGGCTCCAAACGCTCGCAGCATCCGCTCGCTGTGATCCCGCGACAGGGCGGGTTCTGTGACTGTAGTTTCTCCGCTTGCCATCAAACCGGCGAGCAATATGCAAGATTTAACTTGAGCCGAGGCGATCGGAGAATGGTAGTGAATCGGTTTTAACTGCTGTCCGAGTATCCCTAAAGGAGCTAAAGAATTGCTCTTTCGGCCCCAAATTTGCGCTCCCATTTGTTGCAGCGGTTTAATGACGCGCGACATGGGGCGCGATCGCAAAGAACTGTCACCCGTTACTGCATAAAAACGCCCCGGATGAGAAGCTAAAATTCCCAACATCAGCCGCATCGTCGTGCCGGAATTACCCGCATCCAAGACTTCCACAGGCTCCTCTAACTCGCCAATTCCGACGCCCCTGACTGTCACCCGTTCCGCGTTGAGTTCAGAAACTTTGGCTCCCAGGAGCGAGAAACATTTAGCCGTGCTGCGGGGGTCTTCCCCTAGGAGTAGTCCCTCAATAGTAGTTTCACCTTGGGCGATCGCACCCAACATCAAAGCTCGGTGAGAAATCGACTTATCGCCTGGAACTCGAATCCTCCCCACCAGTGACAAGCCCGATGCAGGTTTTTGAACGCTTAAAGTTTGGCTTTTGTCAAGAAGCGTAGTAGTTATAATGTCAGCTTGCATTGAGATAAACTAGGATTGGATGGTGTTAGCTATCCTACCTTTTTCCCAGTCCTAAGTCAGTCGTCGTTTGTACGGCCTGCGGGTTTTTTCCCAATGTGTCCGGTTAACTTAAAAGCTGATTAAACTCGCCCGGAGACTCCGCTGTCAGTTATCGAGGACACAGAAGTGCGGACGCAGCAGTACGGATTTCACTTTAATTTCACCCATATTATCCGTGTATATGCTTAGATTTCATGTCTAGCTCTCAGTTATCGACCAGATGATTCAATTGTGACTAAACAATTTTAGATTTTCGATTGCGAGTTGTAGATTTTTCATTTTTTTAAGCAAAAGCTCCGGAATTTGGAACCCAGCTAATCTAAAATCTAAAATCTAAAGCTTAAAATCTCAAATCTCAAACCCCCCGATCCACAACAACTCCTACACTTTTGTTTATGCTGACGCATCACCGCAAGCCTGTAAGTTTATCGCTGGTATCCACAGATTTACCATTGTGGTCAGTTGTTGAAACCGCTGGTACGCTTTATCAAAAAGACCGCGATCGCTTTCACTTGTTGTTACACGAACCAGCAATAATCGATCGCCAATTTTCCGACTGTTCCGACGAATCGGCCGAGCCAGTTACAATTTTGCCCCCAACTACAAAACCCCGGTTGCTCTGGCTAGAAGTTTCGCCCTATCGAGTCATTATGACTATGCAAGGAAACGGCAAATACAGTTACCGCCACTGCTGGGAACGAGGAATGTACGGCCTGAGCCGTTATTGGCTTCAGGGCGAATCGCTGGCGACTCCCGAACAGTTGCGACTCCGCAACTTCACCCGCAACTTGACGCTGACAGGAAAGCCGGAACCCGGACACTTGCAGTTAGAATACGAGTTGTGGTCGGAGAAAGTACAACTCGGCCGCTATATTTTGAATCTAGAAATTCATCACTAAAAATTGGGTAATTGCAAAGGGGTAGATAGTAGGTGAAGGCGACGCATTCCTCAAATTCATTCACCCCCGTGGATTGTTGAGGTTCGCGTGGCCAGCTCAAAACTCAAAACTCTTAGCCTTTAGCGATCGCTCTTACAATAATTAATCAGTTTGCTAGTCAAAGCGTCTTGATTTGCGGCTGCTTGATTGGCCTGTTGGCCTGCTCTAATAATATCTGCTTGAGCAGC
This sequence comes from Microcoleus sp. Pol12B3, assembly GCF_036701355.1. Lineage (NCBI taxonomy): Bacteria > Bacillati > Cyanobacteriota > Cyanophyceae > Oscillatoriales > Microcoleaceae > Microcoleus > Microcoleus sp. Pol12B3. The sequence continues at coordinate 21,812 of NZ_JAUBQS010000077.1, read as the reverse complement.
TTGGATTTGCTCTCGACCTTCTATACTTGTAGAAGCAAGATTTCCAGCCTGAAGACTTTTGCTTATGTCGCCGAGTGCTTGACTAATTTCATGGAAAGATTTAACCGATGGCTCCTGAATTTCTTTGAGGGTTTTATCTGTTATTCGCAGAGCCTCAAGTTCATTCGCTATCAGGTTCAAATTTTTAGCTAAATTGTCGGTCGTTGCAGGATCGTTGCTGTCTTTATTAACATCAAGGAGAGCGTTGCCTTTGTTGACAATTTCAGTAAATTTAGTACACTGGACAGCTCGACTATTGCTGCAACTAATCGTCAGCGTACAGCAAGCAACAACTATCAGCAGGATGGTAATCTGTTTGCGAAAAAAGTACATGAACCCTCGGTTGCAAAAAAAGTAGATTCTGGGATTTTGTTGTAGAGTGCGTCAGCGATTAGCCGATATATCGACTGTCGAAAAACTTTCGCGGCATTCGGACACGCTCTACTAAGCTAAACTACGTACCTGTTTGGGAACTATGGTCAAAAACAGCAATAACCTAAAGAAGGGAAGCATTTGGGGATATCTTACCCTGCTTTTGCCTATTTCCTTGACGGCGGTTGCCAGTTTCGAGTCGGGAACGATGTTTTGGGCGATCGCTACCACAGCGGGCATTGCTTGGGCTTGGAGGCTCTACCAGCAGCAACAAAAACACAAACTCGCTCATTTAGACTCGGTTTTCTACAAGTTAATCAAGGAAAATCAAGGGCGAGTTACGGCTTTGGATTTGGCGATGAATGCAAAACTCCCCGGAGAAAAGGTTCAAGAGTATCTGGACGAACGAGCCTCTGAGTTTGCAGCGGATTTTGAAGTGACAGAACAAGGCGGAATTTTGTATTATTTTCAAATAGCTCCACCTGTCACTCCAAGCGAAACACTTAATGCGACAATAGCTGTTCAAGAGCCTCCCATAAATCGGGAAAAAGCACAAGATAAAAAACCAAATTTATTCCCCATTACTCAAACCAAGACTCCTCAAAAGCCCAAAATCTCTTTTACCCAAACGGAACTCTCCCGCCGATTCAAAGTTCACGCCACTACGATCGGCAAGTGGAAACTTAAGCCGGAGTTTGCTCAGTGGAGCCGCGAAAAAGACCCGGAGGATCTCGCCTGGGAATATTCTACAGAAAACAAGCGATTTTATCCCAAAGATTGAGTAGCTCCGGTATTCGCCAAAATATACCAATAAACCCGGTTTCTACGACGCTCTGTGGTTGGTGGCGAAGAATTTGGGAAGAAACCGGGTTTCTGAGACTTGAGCGCGTCCTGGACTAATTTTAGTGCCGTTGACCGATCGACCTCTTTAGGTTATTTTAAGTGAAATCGTGTTTTGCTGAGTTTGGTAAGTAAAATCGGTAAATTCGATCGTCCTATCTGTGACTTTTTGTCCTATGTCCAAAACAACCTTGCGAGTAGTCGCCCGCCTCGCTGCCTTTCCCGACAAAGTAGCAGAACTTAAATCTCTGCTGCTGAGTATTATGGAACCCACTCGCAAAGAAAAAGGCTGCATCAAATACGAACTCCTGCAAAATCAAGCCGATCCCACAGATTTTACCTTCGTTGAAGAGTGGGAAAGTGCAGATTTGCTCGAACTACATCTCGGTTCAACTCACATTCAAGACGCAGTGCAGAAGTTAGACGGTTTGGCCGTTGGGCCTCCAGATATCCGCCGCTATGAATTGCTAGCTTAATCCGGTTTGTAGAGCAATTTTATTAATGTTTATAAAATAGCTTCGACCCCCCTAGCCCCCCTTAGTAAGGGGGGGACAAGAGTTCAGTTTAAATTGAAGCAGGGCTAAAAAAAATATGACAGTAGCAACAATAAAACAGTTATTTATTTATCCAATTAAAGGGCTGACACCGCAAGCAATGTCGGAGTTTGCTTTAACAGCAGGACACGGAATTAAGGGCGATCGAGCTTTTGCCTTAATGTTTGCAGATAATATTGAAGCTGCAAAGATGCCCGCAGATAATGTGCCTTGGATGAGCAAAAAAAATTTTGCCGTTCAAAATGATTGGCCTCTGTTAGCAGCTTTGGAATGCGATTATCAACCGGAAACGACGGTTTTAACCGTCAAGCGTCAAGGAGTTGAAGTGTTATCCGCAGAAACGAACACAGCAGCGGGGCGCGATCGCATTGGCAGTTTTTTCACAGAATATTTGGCGGCAATTGAACCCACAAAAGAAGCGAGACACCCGCAGTTTGCACCTTTGCACTTAGTCGGCGACAGCAGCGGCGAAACTCGTTATCCCGATCGAGAACCCGTACACATTTCTTTACTCAGTCAAGCCACATTAGACCAATTAACAGAAATCGCTCTTCAAAACATTGACGTGGCCAGATTTCGCCCGAACATTGTGCTAGAAGGTATGGCAGCTTGGTCAGAATTTGAGTTGATCGGAAAACAGTTTCAATTAGGCACGGCGCGCATAGAAGTTACAGCACGAATCGGCCGCTGCGTCAATATAGAAGTGAATCCCGAAACAGGCGATCGGGATATTTCCCTACTCAGTTTACTGCAACAGGAATTCGGTCACGCACAAACTGGAGTGTTAGCCAAAATTATCAACAGCGGCACAGTTAAAATCGGCGATGTTTTGACTTCTTATTAATAAAAACCAACATTAAGATTGTGAATGCTGCCTAACTTCCTCTACTGATAAACCGAGTGCTTCTGCCACTTGCTGTGTATTCAATCCCATTGCCAACAACCGAGGGATGGCATCCCGCCGTGCTTGGGCTTCTGCACTCAAAGCCTGCTCTGCTAAGGAAGCTCGTTCTGTACCTGTCAGCAGCAAATTGCCCTCGCTGTCCCACCACCGCAGCCACAGCATTGTCTGGTTTTGATAACTGCCTTGCCACAGTCCTAATTCTACGCCCATTGGCGCGATCGGATAATGACCGCGATCGTTCGGAAGCAACTGCTGGTAAAACCCATTGTTCAGGTTGTAAACCTCCAGCCTGCCACTATTGATCTCATAGATGCCATAAAACGGAATCCGCATGATCCGCTCATATACCCAAAACTTCCCAGGTCTTTGCGCCGCTCCAACTTCCGAGTACGATAGTGGGGTTGTGTCCCGCTCTTGTGAACCATCTCCTGATGCGAACTCCAAAGCAATCATCGGAGCCATGAATTCCCGCCACAGCACGTAAGAGCGACGGATCTGATTTCCTAGTGTTGGTGGCACATTCGGCACGTAGAACCAGTCTGGAGCTTCTGCTCCCTTTTCAAGGGGGTCAGTTTCTCGCCAGTAGATGCCGCAGTCTTGCCCTATAGCATATTGCCCATCGGGATGAAGCTCTTGCAATACCGACCCAAGAGAATCAGTCAAAATAATGCTCTGCGGATGCTCCTGAAAATTCTTTCCGAAAGTGCCATCTTCCTCTGGCAATTTCGTGTGGTCGGGGAAGGGAGAGGGAAGGACAATCTTTTCGGTTGCCGGGGTCACGCTACCTCTCAAGAATTGCAGCTTACCTGAATATCTTAACTCATCCTGCTTCCGGCACCCTCACCTTATTACCAATCAAATTCAGAAAACTCGTTCCAAAATGTTGAACCTCCAAAAAATTAGCATAAGCAGGAGTTGACTTGTAAACTCTAAAAGTTCGCATAATCCCTAAAGTCGCCGCGCTTTCCAGCGGGCCTATAAAGCTAGTATCCCTATCCAAAAAATGAGACTGCTTAGCCCAGTGTGCCATCTGTTCCGCATTCAAAAAATAGCAGCCGGAATGAGGATTCAACGCCCGCTCAAAAGCGACTGTTTGTTCCATGATTTTTCCCATTAACTGCCGCTGCTCCTCTACATTTTGAAACTGAGAAGTCGCTGAATCTGCTAAATCACCATCAACATATGCTTTAAACACTGCACCTTTAGGCGCTATTTCATAGCGATTAGGTTGCAGCAAATTCCCATTTCCCCCGTGATGCGTAAACCACTTTAATTTACTAAAAAACCACGGATCGTGCAGAACTAAATCATCTTCCAAATAACAGAAATAATCGTATTTGTTAAGACACGCCCGTAATACTGCTTGACATTCAAACCCCAAAAGCAGCGGTTCGCATTTGGTAGCGTGGTGCATAAAACATCTAGGTTGCACTGGCAGTTGAGGCAACAGATGATAACCTTGAGTAGTGCAAATAACAATGTCAATTTCGTGCTGTTGAGATTGATTTGCTGGGATAGTTGCACATTCGCTAATGTCAATCATGGACTGAGATTTGCCGTACAAAGCTTGCAGCGCTGTCACGCAAGCGGTTAAAGCATTCAGTCGCGGTTGCGGATCATTTCGCTGGGAAGCGTGTTTCCCCTCGCCGCTGGGATTGTAAAAGTGAGCAATAGTGAAGAGAATTCGCATTGGTGTGGAGTAACAATTAGAAATTAAACAATAAAACAGAACGATCGCACAATAACCCTATAAATCTTACCGCACTTAGTCACCAAATAACTCCGGCAGGCGATCGTGCAACTCAGCATTTAAACGTGGCAACTCGTCTCGCATCTGTAAGTACCAATCTCGCCGCTGCCGGTAGTGCCCGCACAGCAAGCGGTTGTCGCGCACCCATTCGTAAGCATTCGCGGCTATTTCCCGGCGCCGAGAAGTGTCAGAAATCAGCGAATTTAGTTTAGTTTCAAACTCTTTTTCATATCTATAAATCAATCCTGTTTCACCTTCGACAATCGAATGTTCGTACACAGTCGGACTTGCCAGCACCGCTACTCCCCGCGCTGCACATTCAATAAATTTTAAGTCGGACTTCGTTTCGTTAACCGGGTTGGAAACAAGCGGCAGCAAAGCTATATCGCAACTGTACATGATTTCTTGATACCGTTCGTAACTGCAAAACGGTTCAAATTCTTTTTGCTGTATTTTCAAGGATTCAAAAAATTTTCTGTCGTGGATTACTTTAACTTGAATCCGGTGCTTGTGTGCGACTAAAACTCGATTTAGCGCTGCCATAATCGGCTGCCAATCTTTTTCGCGGTTGAGTGCACCAAAAAAAATTGTGACAGTATCTTCTACCGGATAAATTCGCTGCGGAGGTAGATAAGCTAAGTGATTGGGAAATACAGCCACATTGGGATTGTATTGGCGCAAAATTTTTGCGAGGGGTTCTGTAGAAGTTTGAACGCAGTGACAGCCTCGATAGCTGAGGTAATTATTATCTGCATATTCGCGGCGGCGGATGGGATTGTCGTCAATTTCAGCTACTATTAAATAGCCTTGTTGCAGCAGTTCTTTGAGTTGGGGAATATAGCCGGGATATTGCATAATTGTCCGCTGCCAGATGAAAACTTTTTCTTCTTCCGGCAGGGGGGGAATTAATCCTGCTGTTTTTACGCCGGATACGGTGCGGACACCGGGAATTGTGGCGCTAAATTTGTCCGGTTCCAAAACTCGCACGCGATCGCACCCGGTAGGAGCCATAATGATAGTCTGAATCAGAAGTCTGCGTGCAGGTACGGTCGATTTTGTCGATCGCACGATATAATGTTCAGCACCTGTTTCCGTAGCAAAACTGCTCGATGTGAGCTCTAAAGCCTTTACCATTGGATGCAGTAATTCCTGAAAGTGCACAAAATTTTCGGTTTTGTGTCCCTTCCCTTGAAATTCATAAACCTGCAATCCGGCTTGAGCAAATAATGATTTAATACTTTCTAGGGTAAACCAGTGCTGCATCTTGCTGTCGGGATTTTCCCAATGTCCGCGCAGCAGATTGACAATTCGCCGCCAGTATTGAACATTTGGGATTCTGGCGAGAATTTGCCCCTCTGGATTCAGCAAACCACTGTACTGCTTGAGGACTTCCCAAGGGTTTTTGAGATAAGGTAGCAAGTCGCCGAAAATTAAGCAATCGACGGTTCCTGGAGCGATTTCGAGACTTTCGAGGGCAATTTCTTCAATATCGGCTACCGTCACCCAGTTTAGCCGATCGACTGCAATTTTAGCTTTTTCTCGATCGCATTCAATGCCAATATACTGACAATGGGGATTGATCAGTTTGTACTGTTCGCCCGTCGCACCCGTACCGCAGCCAATTTCGACAATGACTTTAGCATCCGGCGGTAGCAGCTTCAAGAAGTCGTGGTTGGCGCGATCGCTCACTTTGTCTAAAATTCCTGATTAGTTTATCGTAAAATAAAACAGAGCCACCCATGCCGACAGACAACCAGCCGAAGGTTAGCATTGCGATGCCAGTATACAATGGCGATCGCTATCTTTGTCAAGCACTAAAATCTCAGTTGCGAACTTTTTTTCTTTTCTCTTCTCTTGGTCTACGTTAAGAGCGTTTCCTTTAAATTTTATTCACAACTCTTCCATGATTGCTATATGTTAGCCAATATTCGGCAAAATTATAATTTCTTCTCTAGCCTACCTTTTTGAGCGCAATTGAGCTGATTAATTCTGCTTTTTCTCAAAAAAACCACACTACACTGTCCTAAATACATTAGAAACTATGAACCATATTCGAGGAATGAACATCGCCGGCTACATCAACGGCGAATTTGGCATAGGAGAAGGTGTCAGAGCCAATATTAGGGCTGCAGAAGCCGCTGGGATTCCCTTCGCCCTAAACAATTTTACCCGCAGTCCCCACCGCAAGAAAGACACCACCTATCAAAATTTTAGCCCAGATAATCCCTATCCTGTAAACTTAATTCAAGTCAACGCCGATGAAGTTGCAACCTTTATCAAACATACAGGTTCCACCTATTTTAAAAACAAATACAATATCGGCTTTTGGGCTTGGGAACTTCCCGCATTTCCCCCAGAATGGCAGCCAGCATTTAATCACTTTCACGAAATATGGACTTACAGCAACTATTGCGCCGAGGCAATTTCAGCAGTCTCGCCAATTCCCGTCATCAAAATCATGCCTAGTATTGCTCTGCCCGCACCTTCCCTGAACAGAGAAGCACTGAACTTACCGAAAAATAAATTTATTTTCTTGTTTGTCTTCGACTTTTCTAGCCGCATCGAGCGCAAAAATACTTTAGCGACAATTCAAGCATTTAAGCAAGCTTTTGGCGAAGATAACAGCGTATTATTGGTAATCAAATCTTCTAATTCCCACAAATTTTTAGCGGCGCAAGCATCCTTAAACTCAGCCATAGCAAATAATTCAAATATCAAACATCTAGACGGGTATTTGTCCAAAAATAAACTTAACGGCTTGCTCTATAATTGCGACTGTTATGTATCGCTGCACCGCTGCGAAGGATTCGGCTTAACAATGGCTGAAGCCATGTTTTACGGGAAACCAGTAATTGCCACTAGCTATTCATCAAATACAGAATTTATGAATGTCGGCAATAGCTATTTAGTCAAGTATAAGTTAATCCCTATTGAGAAAGATTGCGGGCCTTACAAAAAAGGCAATGTTTGGGCCGAACCGGATGTCGAACACGCTGCTGATTTAATGCGTCATGTCTTCAACAATTACCGGGAAGCTCAGCAAATTGGAGCGATAGCTGCTGAGGAAATTCAGACTTTACTCCACCCGCAAGTTACAGGTAATAAAATTAAAAAACGTCTCGAATATATTGCCGAGATTACCGATAACTTTCAAAGCATACTTCTGTCAGGAACAGCCCAACCGAAGTCTGCCAAATTTAGGGCAGACTTGCCACCATCACAGCAAAAAAATCAATCCACAGCAGAACTACAAAACGGGCAGCCGAAGGTTAGCATTTGCATTCCGACATACAACGGAGAAGCATTTATTGGGGAAGCAATCAAAAGTGCTTTGGCCCAAACCTACCCTAACATAGAACTGATTATATCCGACGACGGTTCTACAGACGAAACAGTTGCGATCGCCCAATCCTTCCAATCCCAAACCTCAATCGATTTCCGCATTGTACTGCACCGCAACTACGGCTTATCACAAAACTGGAACTTTTGCATATCCCAAGCAAAAGGTCAATACATCAAGTTTTTGTTTCAAGACGACTTGCTCGCACCAGAATGTATTGAAAAAATGGTCGCCGTCGCCCAACAAAACCCTGAAATAGGTATGGTTTTCTCCGCGCGAGGCATCACCATAGCTGAAAATGAATCTAACCCGATTTTGCGGAAAGCTTCCCAATCAATTAAAGATTTGCATAAAAGTTGGTCTAATTTAAAATCTATTCAGTCCGGGAAAGAATTACTGGCAGATACTAACTGCTTGAGCAACCCCATAAACAAAATTGGCGAACCGAGTACCGTCTTAATTGCCGCCAGAGTATTTGAAGAAATAGGATTATTTGATTCGGGATTATCTCAGTATGTAGACTTAGATATGTGGTGGCGAATCATGGGGAACTATCATATCGGATTTGTAGACGAAAAACTGTCGTCACTGCGGATTCATCCCGAACAACAAACTTGGAAAAACTTCGCGGCTGGGGAAAATCATAAAGATGTAGTCAGATTTTACAAAAAACTACTAAATAGTTCTGATTACAGTTTCCTGGATCAACAAATCCAACAGACAATCCGCCAAAAGTTGGCATTGAGAACCCAGCCGAGCTTATCGGAATTGTCAGCAATGCTTGAGCAATACAATAAATTTCCCTCAAAACAGCCTCTTCTTGTGCTGCGCCAATACCGCCAACAGCTAGCTGAATATTGGCTGAATTTGCCAGCTAAAAAATTAGAAAATGCTTACTTCAAAGACACGGGGCAAGCTCATAAATTGCTCCTAGGTAGCGCCCTCAAAAATGAAACTTTAACTGAGGAAGAACAAAGTTTTGTCCAGCAGTTATCCTCCAAACTTGCTGAAGGAGGGGAAATTGCCGATAAGATTCAATATCTCCTCGCAGCGATGCTGTACCGCGACGCTTATCAGTTGCCACTTGAGTATAAAAATGCAGCAATTCCCCAGTGGTTTTTTGACGACTTTTTGAAATTTATCTTTCAGTCTCCCGGTTATTTTAAACAAAACTGGGAAATAGAAAGGTACTCTGAATATTTGCAGCAGTTAATCAAGTATGTCGCTGGAAATATCGCCCGTTTTCCAGATTCAGAAGTGTGGCGTTATTTGGCGGCCTTTATGGCGAAAAATGTTAGCTTCCAAGCTTTGTACTTGAGCGAGGAAAATCTGCTCAATATATTGAGTCAACGAAATGATATTCTGGAATTTTATTTGAAAAATGCCGGCTGTCAAATAGAATGGGATTTTCCTCAAAAAGAACCAGAAATAACTAAAATTCGAGTTGGCTTTTTGCTTGATAAAATTAGTGATGAATCCGAGACTCGTGCTGCAATTCCGAGTTTTGAATATTTAGACAGAACCAAATTTGAAATTATCGTGTACTATTTCCAGGTACAAGACGAACGACTGGGGAAATATTGCGAAAGTTGCGCCGACAAACTGGTGCAACTGTCAGAAGATTTGCCCCAGCAAGTCCGAGAAATGCGATCGCACGATTTAGATATTCTGCTAATCTGCACCAATATTACCAACACTTCTGAGCCATGCGCCCTCCTGTGCTTGCACCGACTAGCACGGGTGCAAATAGCTAGCGGTGCATCAACCCCCGCCACCACGGGCGCCCGAAATATCGATTATTTCATGGCCGGAGATTTGACATTGCCCGCAGGTGCAGCAGCAGAGTATCGCGAAAAATTAATTACTTTAAAAGGATCGGGAGTTTGTTTAAGCTATAGTGTAGGATCGGCACCTGCCATAGTTGAACCGACTCGTAGCAGTTGGGGAGCAACTGAGGAATCTGTAGTGTTCATGTCCGGCGCTCAAGTTTTTACAATTATCCCAGAATTGAGAGAAAATTGGGCAAAAATTATTGCGGCGGTACCAAATTCTATTTTAGTTTTGTATCCCTTTAGTTCCGGCAATGAAAACTATCCGACGGTGCCTTTTTACAACCAAATTCGATCGCTCTTTGCCGAATTTGGGGTTGACAAAAAGCGCTTAGTTGTGATTAAAGCGCTGCCATCTCGCGCAGATTACATAAAATGTCTGGAATTGGCTGATATATATTTAGACTCCTATCCATACAGCAGTGCCTGCTATGCGGCAGAAGCGCTGTTGGTGGGGTTGCCTGTAGTGGTAAGAAAAGGCCAAACAGGGCGATCGCGACAATCAGCCGCAGTGATCGAAGAACTGCTACTTCCGGAACTGGTAGCAGACAGCGAGAACTCTTATTTAGATCTGAGCACAGCACTGGGAAACAACCCAGAACTGCGCCGGCACTACCGCGATCGAATTCAGCAAAAAATGGTGGCAAACCCGAAATATCTCGACAGTCGCGCTTGCTCGACTCAACTGGGAACACTCTTTGAAAAACTATTCCGAGGGTGAAGGAAGAAGGAAGTTCAGCAACTAAGCAGTGTACGGGATTTAACGGATGGATGTTGAGGGAAAAAGGAAGATGGCAGAAGTAAAGATTTTCCCACTCTCCCACTCTCGCACCCGGTTACCATTATGAGACCCGCGGGGAACCCCTCGCTAGGCAGAGCGTCAAGAAATAGACAGCAATAGCGCTAGCCCACTGACGGTCTGCTATCATCGGGGAATCGAGGGGTTAGTGGTTGTCGCTCTTTTCCTGCCACAGCTAAATTAAAAGGGGAAGCGCAAGTCAGTTGGAGATAAAAAAATGACAGGACTTTTTCAAATAGGCGATAAATTACTGCAAGCTCAGGATATGCCATCGCTCCTGAAGCGGTATCAGTTAATGCCGCAATTCTTGCGCGGTGTAATAGTAGACCAAGCGATCGCATCCTTTAGTTGCAGCGACGAAGAACGCAAATCCGCCGTCGAGAACTTTCTGGCACAACACCAACTGACAGCCCCCGAAGCCAAAGAAGCTTGGCTGCGCGGCCAAAACATGACGGAAGAAGAACTTCAAGAGATGGCCGTCAGGCCCTTGCTGATCGAAAAATTTAAGCAAGCCACTTGGAGACCTAAAGTAGATAATTATTTTTTAACCCGCAAAGCCAGCCTAGACCATGTAGTCTATTCCCTGGTACGCACCAAAAATCCAGCACTGGCAAACGAACTTTACTTTCGCATCCTCGAAGGGGAACAAACCTTTGCTGAAGTGGCCCGCGACTATTCCGAAGGGCCAGAGTCCAAGTCAGGTGGCTTGTTGGGCCCAGTACCGCTCTCGCAGCCCCACCCGGCAATCAGCAAACTTTTGTCCGTCAGCCAGCCAAATCAACTGTGGACGCCACGTCCTCTGGCAGAATGGATGGTAATTATTCGACTAGAAAAGTTCATGCCGGCCCAGCTCGATGAATCGATGCGGCTGCACTTGATTAACGAACTCTTTGAAAGCTGGCTCGCCGAACAGATATCGCAAATAGGCCCGCTACAGCCCCTCTCTTCCGTGTCTTCAATATCATGACCGAAAGCAATTTCGTCTGGGGCCCCCGGATTTATCCGTGGAGACTTTAAAAAGCGTAGCATCCTAACAAAAAGCCTCCGGATTCATCTGTGGATTCAATCTAAAATCTAAAATCTAAAATCTAAAATCGGATGACTTCTTCCGCTGTTTCCCTCTCCCAAATTCAGGATTTCTTAGCTAAAACACCTCCCTTTGACCGGCTCTCAGAGACCGCTCTCACAGCCTTGGTGGCTAAATGCCAACTGTTAGGCTACCGGACGGGGCAACCGCTGTTTGAACGGGAAAAAATGCCGACTCAGGTGGCAATTATCTATCAAGGGCAGGCCCGGCTGCTGGGCTTTGACCAGCGATCGCAGCGCCACGTAAGTTTGCGCTTGGTGCAGTCGCAGGAAATTCTCGGCTGGGCTGGCTTGCTCCGGGGAGTTCCCTGCGAAACGGCGATCGCCTCTACAGATGTAATTGCGATCGTCCTACCTGCCGAAGATTTCCTGAGCGTAGTGGAAAAACAGCCGACCTTTGGAGAAGCCTTTCGCGAACACTGTTCCTTGAGCGAAGTATTTGAACTGTTGAGCCTGGAATTGCAGCGCCAAGCCGACGGGACTTCCAATCTCAAGGAACTCACCCTGCAAGCTTGGCAAGACGCGAAAGTTGTCAACGTGCCAAACGGCAACAAAAAAACTCAAGACCTGGCCAAAGAGCTAGATGGCGATCGAGTTTGGCTCGTCAGCAGCGGCGTCTTGGGCGACTTTCCCACCGGCAGCCGCTTCTCTGTGGAAAACGCAGCCAAATCCTTAAAAGTAGAAGGCCGCCTCGGCGCCCGCTTGGTCGGCTTCCGGGAACCCCCAGAACCCCAACCCGAAACAGACTCATTAAATGGCACGCCAGATACAGTAGGTCCAGGGCAGAAGCCGCCCGGCGGAGCATTCATCGAGGTTATACCCGGCCCAGAGCGTCCCCCAGAACCCGCAAGCGGCCAACCAAAGGATGCGGCGGCGAAATACCCAGTTTTCCGCGCTAAAGGGCAGATTGACGGTCCGCTAGCTTGCTTCCAGATGTTGAGCAAGTATTTCGGTCTTAAATTTCGTCGAGATATCATCCGCAAAGTTCTAGAAAATCAGTTAAAAACCGCTGGTTCTATCAGTCTGCAAGCCTGCGGGGCGATCGCCCAAAGCATCGGCCTCACGCCCCAATTGGCGCAAGTGCCAGCAGAAGCCATCAACCGCATCAAAGCCCCCGTAATGATTAAATGGCAAGATAGCTTTGCCATTATTTACAGCATCACCGAGCAAGAATTGGTGCTCGCCACGCCCGAACAGGGGCTGATGCGGAAGCGGATACCTCAGTTTAAAGAAATCTGGGGAGAATCAGGAGAAGTCCTGCTGCTGCAAGCTCCGCAAGTCGAACAAAAAGAGCAGTTCAGTTTCTGGTGGTTTGTGCCGGCGCTGATGGAACACAAGACAGTGTTTTTTGAGGTGTTGCTCGCTTCGTTTTTTGTACAGTTATTTGGTCTTGCAAACCCATTAATCAGCCAAATAATTATTGATAAAGTCTTAGGTCAGCGCAGCATTGACACCTTGGATATTTTGGGGGCGTTTCTGTTAGGTGTTGCTCTGTTTGAAGGACTGCTCAACGGTTTGCGTACCTTTTTGTTTATAGACACCTCAAACCGCATCGATGTCAAATTGAGTGCAGAAGTCATCGACCACTTGCTGCGGCTGCCCCAAAATTACTTTGACAATCGGCGCGTGGGAGATCTGGTTTACAAATTCAGCATGATGGGCCAGATTCGGGAATTCATGACGAGCACAGCTCTGACAGTGGTTCTCGATGCAGTATTTTCGGTGGTTTACGTCGCCGTTATGCTCTCCTACAGCGTGCAGCTAACGTTTGTATCTTTGGCAGTGGTACCGATACTGGGGCTGATGATTATTCTAATCAATCCGCTGGTGCTGCGCCTGATCAAACAGAGAAATATGCGTTTTTCTGACTCTCAATCTTATTTAGTGGAAGTAGTCGGCGGGATTCAAACGGTTAAGGCTCAAAATATTGAATTGAAATCCCGTTGGGAGTGGTCTAGCCGCTACGCAAAATACATTACAGCCAGTTTTAAAACAATTATCACGGGGACGGCAGCAGGTACGGTTAGCGGCTTTTTAAACCAGGTGGGTAACTTAGCTCAGTTGTGGGTAGGAGCTTATTTGGTACTGGGAAATGAGATTACTTTGGGTCAGTTGATTGCTTTCCGAATTATTTCCGGGAACGTGACTGGTTCGCTGCTGCGTTTTGTGAGCGTGTGGCAGAGTTTCCAAGAAGTCTCGATGTCGATCGATATGCTTAAGGATGTGGTCGATACCCCGACGGAAACCAGCGATGAAGACCGGAACAATATCCCGCTGCCGGCAATTCAAGGGCAGGTTACCTATGAGGAGGTTTCCTTCCGATTTCTAGAAAGCGGGGCACTGCAATTGGCTAATGTTAATTTGGAATTTCCCGCTGGCAGTTTTGTGGGAATTGTGGGGGGAAGCGGTTCCGGTAAAAGTACGGCGATGAAGCTGTTGCAGCGTCTTTATCCGCCGCTGTCGGGCCGGATTTTTATTGACGGGTACGACATTTCTAAGGTGGAACTGTACTCGCTTCGCAGCCAACTTGGGGTGGTATTGCAAGATACTTTGCTGTTTAACTGTACTGTTCAGGAAAATATTGCTCTGAGTAATCCCGATGCGAGTACGGATGAGATTGTGCGAGCGGCAAAATTAGCCGTGGCTCACGATTTTATTATGGGCTTGCCTGCGGGCTACAATACGATAGTCGGAGAGCGGGGTGCGTCGCTTTCTGGGGGTCAAAGGCAGCGTTTGGCGATCGCCCGCACGATTTTGCAAAACCCGAAACTGCTGATTTTGGACGAAGCTACAAGCGCCCTCGACTACCATTCCGAACGCCAAGTTTGTAATAACTTAGCAGAAGCTTTCGCCGGCCGCACGGTGTTTTTCATTACTCACCGCCTGACTACAATCCAAAACGCTGATGTAATTATTATGATGGATCAAGGTTCTGTAGTCGAGCGGGGAACTCATAAAGAATTAATGGCTCTTAAAGGGCGTTACTACTGCCTCTTCCAACAACAAGAGTCATCGAATACCTGATATCTAACAACTCACAACTGATCACTAACGCTTAACAACTGAGAACTAACAAATGGCTATGAAATCGGTAGTACTTTCTGAGCAACCAGTCATTCTCGAAAAACCAGCGATTTGGTCGCACTTGTTTTTGTGGATGATCATGCTGATGACCACTTCTGCTGTAGTTTGGGCTTATTTTGCTAGCGTAGAGCAAGCTGTCCCCGCTGTCGGGCAATTAGAACTCAAAGATGGTGCTAGAGACATCCAAGCACCTGCTACGGGCGCTGTGGTGAGACTTCACGTTGAAAATGGCGATCGTGTGGAAAAAAACCAGCCTCTGCTCACTTTCAACCCCCTTGCACCCAGTGCCGATTTAACATCGATACAGAAAACTAAAGAAGCTCTGGAAAAGGAAAATAAATTTTATGAAGATGTTGTCAACGGCAAAATTCAAGGCCCTGTTCCTTCTAACCTAGAATCAACAATTAAGGACAGACAGAGCCTCGCGGCACAAAATCAAGTGCTGCAAGCTTTGATTGACGAACTGTACCTCAATCGGGGAGCTAGCGGAAATTTTGATGCAGCCCAGCAAGGACTTTATGTTAATTATCGATCGGAATTTCTGTCTCGCGTCGCCGCAGCTCAAGGCCAAGTTCAGGAGTTGGAAAAACAACTGAAGCAAGCTCAGGATGCTGAGAAAGCCGCCGGCGATCAAATGATAGTGGCACAGCAACAATTAGGTTTTGCCCAGAACCAATTAAATTATGCTCAGCAGCAGTTAGCTTCTTCGCAAGAGCAAGTAAAATCAGCCTTGGCTCAGAAAGAGTTGGCCGAAGAACAGTTGACGAAATCCCAACAAGTATTGAAGTCAAATCAAGGCATTTTGGGGAGACTAGGCCCCCTGGTGGAGGAAGGAGCCATCGCTGAACTGCAAAAAGAACGTCAAGAACAAGATGTTTTCAAAGGTCAAAGCGACGTTCTCAAACAGCAAGATCAAATCAAGCAGCGCGAAGGTGAAATCAACGCCCGCAAAGGCGAAATTAACACGCGCCGAGGTGAGATAAATACGCGCCGCGGTGAAATTAACGCGCGTCAAGGTGACATCCAAAAAATTAGTGCTGAAATACAGCGCCAGCAAGGAGAGCAAGCGCGCATTCAGGAGTCCATCGCCCGCGCCGAAGAACAGTTGAAAAACACCAAGGATTCCTGGGCGAAAGAACTTTATACCAAAATTGCTGAAAACCAGAAACAAATTGCCAGCAGCGATTCTCAGTTAAGCCGCTTCAAAGTGGAAAACCTGAAAAAGCTGTCCGAGGTGAACGCTCAGCTAGAGAAGGCTCAACAAAACCGCGATACTCAAGTGATGAAGGCTCCGGTATCGGGGGTAATCTTTGATTTGAAGCCTTCTACGAAGGAGAAAGCTAAGTTGGATATGGCGAAAGATCCGATATGCCAATCCATTATTAATTCGGTGTTGAAACCGGGCGAACCGCGCCCAAAACGCTGCGAAGAAGCTTATTACGAAGCGCAGCAAACTGAAAAGCTGCTCAAGGTTTTGGATGACGACAACGGTCTGGAAGCAGTTGTTTACCTGGAAAACAGCAATGTGGCTCTGGTATTGGATGCTTTGAGACAGAAGCGGGAAAAATTGGAACCGTATCACGGCAAACAATTGGACGGAGAAAAGATTGACTGCGAAAAAGGTAAAAGTTGCGTTTGTCCAGAGAAGGAAGTTAACAGAGAGAAACTGGGCTTGACCAAATACCAATGCGTTCCTGTGGAAGTGAATGTAGAAGCTTTCCCGGCTCTGGAGTTTGGTACTGCTGAGGGTGAAGTGAAAGAGATTAGCAGCGATGCTGAGCCTCCTACTGAACTGCGGAAATACTACGCTTTCAAAACCAAAATTAAGCTCAAGAATCAGAAGTTTGTTTTGAATAAGGGCAAGGCAAATCAAGTTGAGGTTAACTTGCAGTCGGGAATGTCCGTGAGTTCTAATATCAATATCGGCAAGCGGAGTGTTTTGCAGATGTTTATCAACCGATTTACTGGGAAAATGGATACGTTCAAGACTATTAAGTAATTCGGTTAACCGAATTGAACGCGAGGCTTTTAGGCTGTTCGGAAACCCGGTTTCTTCAAGAAACCGGGTTTCTATGTGTTATGTTTTTCAACTTGTTTGTAGTAAGGAATGCAAGTCCCGCTATGCCTAAACTATGAGGAGTGAAGCCTTCACTACAAACTTGATAAAAATTATTTAACCGGGTTTGATATAAAATGGTGATGGCAATCAGTGCGATCGCACTTTCATGAAAAAAATCATCTTATTTACTTTATATCTAATTCCTGTTGTCCTGTTAATCGGATTTGTAGCGAATTTTAGCGTTAACGTTCCCGTTGATGACGAGTGGAGGTTAGCTAGCCTTTTTGAGAAAATAGCTCAGGGAAATGTAACTTTTAACGATTTTTGGGCTGTGCACAGCAACCACCGCATACTTTTTCCGAAAATAATTATTGCTATTTTGGCTTTTGCTTCTCAATGGAATATTAATTATCAGTTGTGTCTCAGCATAGGTTTGGCTGCGATAACTTTTATCGCTATGTACAAGTTATCCTCGATGCAAGTTAAGAATGTTGCGGATGATTTGTGGCATTTAGCTAATATTTTAACTTGTATTTTGCTTTTCTCGCTAGTTCAGCAAGAAAACTGGCTTTGGGGATTTCAATTGGCTTGGTTTTTAGTCAATTTGTGTTTGGTAGCTGCGGTTTATGCGCTGAGTTCAAATCGCAAATTTTTGCCTAATATTATCGCCATCTTTAATCGGATGAAACAGAGCTGTTGCACCAATATCGATAAGCTATTTAGGAACGGGCAAGATGCCCGTTCCACAAGAACATTGAATTTTTGTGAAACGGACATCTTGCCCGTTCTTGAGAATGATGCACCACTCCAGAGCGAACAGAGTAGGGACACGGCACTGTCGTGTCCCTACTACAATATTCCAATATCGATTGCTGCTTTATTCTGCTTTATTGCTAGTTTTTCCCTCGCGCAAGGCTTGCTGTCTTGGTGGGCTGCAATTCCGGCTCTGGCGGCTTTAGAAGGAAATGCGGTAGAAAAAAGAAAAAGATTGATTATATGGATATTGCTCTTTGCTGTAACTTGTGTTGTTTACTCAATTGATTATCATCCCAGTCGGAAAACAAGTATTATTTCATTGTTGAATAAGCCCCTGGTGGTAATTGATTACTTTTTGAGTCTGTTGGGTTCGCCAATTGTGCGCTCTCCTGGAATTTCAGCATTAGTTGGATTGCTAATATTGGGAAGTTTCTTATTTTTGGGATTCCACTTTGGGAGAAAGATTACCGAGCATCGTGAGGCTTTACCTTGGCTGTCAATAGGTTTATTTTCGGTTTTATCGGCTCTGTTTATTACGGCTGGTAGGGCAGAATTTGGGGCGATTCACGCGCTCGAATCGTCTAGATATACGACTAATTCGATTTTGCTGTTAATTGCTGTGGTTCAGCTAGGACAATTGTTGGTTCGAGGTAATTATCAAGAAACAAAAGCAACGTTAAAGAGTAATTATAAATTTATTTATCGGGTAGTTGCAGGGCTGTTAATTGCTACAATTATTGTTAACTCTCAACAGGCGATCGCCCAATCTCGCTCCGCACTTCTTTACAAACAAGGCGCTCAAGATTGTTTGCAGTTAATTAACTATCTGGACCAGTCGGATTTTTTCAACAATTCGCCGGAAAGTTGTTTGAGGGTGCTGAGCAAAAAAACTTGGCTGGTGAGAGAAGGCGCTGCTATTATCGACAAAATAGGTTGGATTACGTTAGCTAAAAATGTAGAGTTTATTTCTAATACCGAGAAAGTTTACGGCTATTTAGACAAACCTCAAACCAGCGATAAATTCTTGACTCTTACGAAAAAGGCTGCTCTCAGGGCTGCAGGTTGGGCTGTTTGGCCAGAAAATTTCAAACAGCCGAATATCGTACTGCTATCTGTCGGCGATAAAAAATCTTTTTTTGCTAACGCTTATGTAAATTTGGACAGTCCCGACATCGCTGAGAGTTTAAAATCTAAGTTATACAATAATGCAAGGTGGGCTGTTGATTTGTCGGATAATAATTTGCCGATCGCCCAAACCGAAATCAAAGCTTGGGTGTATAATCCTGTTGACAACCAGTTTGTCCAGTTGCGCGGAGGATGAGGAGTGAAAATTTCTGTGATTATACCGGCCCACAATGAGGAGGGCTGTTTGTACGGTACTGTGCGGGCGATCGCCCAAACGCTCGATTTAGAAGGCATTCCGCACGAAATTTTGATTGTGAATGACAATAGTGTCGATCGAACTATTGATATTTGCCAGGAGTTATCTGAGACTTTTCCCACAGTTAGATACATCAACAATCAACCTCCGAATGGTTTCGGATTTGCCGTGCGCCGGGGTTTGGCGGAATTTGACGGAGATGCTGCAGCAATTGTGATGGCTGATGCTTCCGACGATCCCATCGATTTGGTAGCAGGATACCGCAAGTTGCAAGAAGGATATGATTGCGTTTTCGGTTCCCGCTTTATCAAAGGTGGCTTTATAGTTGATTATCCAATTCACAAGTTAGCAATAAACCGCTTAGCAAACTGGTTTGTCAAAAGTATTTTCGGCTTGCGCTACAGCGATGTCACCAATGCTTTTAAGATTTACCGCAGAGAAGTGATTGAAGGCGTGCAACCGATTTTGAGCCATCATTTTAATTTGACAGTCGAACTGCCATTAAAAGCAATTGTCCGGGGGTTTTCCTATACGGTGATTCCTTTGAGGTGGTACAATCGGACTGCGGGTATTTCTAAGCTTAAAATCAAAGAGATGGGCAGTCGATATTTGTTTATTGTCTTGTATGTCTGGCTGGAAAAACATCTCTCTCGCGGCGACTACCACCGGACTAGAAAGATAGCAAAAATAAAAGTGAATGCCTGAGAGAATTTTAATTGTGGGCGGGGCGGGTTTTATCGGCAGTTGTTTGGCAATTGGCCTGAAGAAACTGCACCCGGAATGGCAAATAATTTGTTTAGATAACCTGCGTCGCCGGGGTTCAGAATTGAATCTGCCTCGGCTTAAAAGTTGCGGTATTCAGTTTGTTTACGGGGATATTCGTACAGCGGCGGATTTAGATCCAGTTGCACTGAATGCTGACTGCATTATAGATTGTGCTGCGGAGCCTTCTGTACTGGCAGGTTTTAGTTCGCCTCAGTACGTTTTGCAGACGAATTTACTGGGCACTGTGAATATTTTGGAGTTGGCGAGACAAACCGGTGCGAGTTTGCTGTTTTTGTCTACGAGTCGGGTTTATCCGATCGCCAGTGTCAAGTCTGTTAAGCTGTTAGAGTTGCCGAATAGATTTGCGATCGCCCCTGAGCAAACTTTACCCGGTATATCCGAGTTGGGCATATCAGAAGACTTCCCATTAAAAGGACACCGTTCGCTTTACGGAGCAACTAAATTAGCTTCGGAATTGCTGATTGAGGAATACAGGGAAGCATACAATGTACCCGCAATTATTAACCGCTGCGGGTTAATTACTGGTGCTTGGCAAATGGGTAAAGTCGATCAGGGAGTTTGCGGTTTGTGGGTGGCGGCTCATTATTTTCAAAAGTCGCTGAATTATATCGGTTTTGGCGGCAGTGGCAAGCAGGTTAGGGACTTACTGCACGTTGAAGATTTGTTGAGGTTAGTTAATTATCAGTTAGAACATTTTGCTGAATTTGACGGCGAAATTTTTAATGTTGGCGGCGGTTTGAGCAACAGTCTTTCTTTGGTTGAGACAACTGATTTGTGCCAAAAGATTACGAATAAATCGATTCGGATTCATCCTGTTTTGGAGGAACGCGCGGGGGATATTCCGATTTTTATTACTGATTCTTCTCGGGTGATGGAGACAACAGGATGGCGGCCTCTTATTGGGCCGGAAGCAGCTTTGCAGGATATTTATGATTGGATTGCTGCTAATGAGGTTGTGTTGAGTTCGATATTGTAGGGAGTTTTTTTTGACTGCAGATGTAGGCGGATCAATGCAGATATATCGATGTTCCCCTTTCTACCTGGGGGGTGACAACCAGGTTAGAAGCTAGACAAGGTAAGGCGTAGACCCACTTGTGGTAAAAAAAGATAGGCCCGTTCACAGTACCGACGACCTATCACAAACTATGTTACCTCTATTTTATCAGACGCATCTCCAACAACACTTAACTCGTACTCAGTTTTTAGTATTAAGTATCCTGCTTAATCTATTGCAATCGTCCAGACAAGTTAAGTTGGAGCAATTAGACCGAGTGTTTCCCTATCCGATTACCGCCCTTTGCCGACGTCGGAAATTACAAAGGTTCTTGAATTTACCTCACTTAACCCTCTGCCAGGTTTGGTATCCCCTGATAACTTATTGGTTAACCACTTATTGCCAAGTGGGTCAGACTTTATCAATTGTCATCGATCGCACCCAATGGGGATATATAAACTTGACGAGTGGTAAGCCTGGTGTGGGAGAAGAGAGCTATCCCTTTATCAGGGTCACTGTTACCCAAGCCTTGAAGTAGTAATTTGACAGAACAAACGGATGCGATAGCAGAAATTTTACCGCTATTGAAAGATTATAAAGTAGTGGTTTTAGGAGACGCCTGAATTTTGCTCAGTCGAGCTGGCTAACTGGCTCAGGGAGGGAGGTGTATATTTTTGTTTACGGCTTAAATGCTCTCTTTGTATCGAAACGGAACCTGAAATCTGGCAGCCGTTGAAGGAGGTAGGATTGGTTCCCGGAATTTCTCTTTATTTCCCTGGAGTCAAAGTCATAAAGACTCAACCGATAGGGGGATTGGATGTCGCTTGTAAATGTCCAAGAAAATATCGGGGCATATCGGTTCAGGAGGGTTGGTTTATCCTGACTAATTTAGGCTCTCTAAGCGAGTGCGATCGCTGCCTACCAAAAGCGGATGGGAATTGAAGAGATGTTTCGAGATTATAAAACTGTAGTTTAGACTAAAAAATCAGTGCAGCTAAAAGTAGCAGCCTTTTAGCAGAAGGCAAGCTGTTGCTCAAAAACTCAAGAGGTAGAAGATTAAACAGCTAATCTTGAAGATTTTTTCCGTCGAGAAACGCGTTTTTTAACAGTGGGACAGCACGGTGCCTTAGTACGTATAGTCATTTCAAATAAATGTGAGACCGAGGTCAGATCATGATAAAATCGCTAAAAATAGTTGATTATAAAAAAATGGCTTACAGTCTAGACTATCGACAAAAA
>NZ_JAUBQS010000006.1:0-179916 GCF_036701355.1 Microcoleus sp. Pol12B3 | reverse complement strand
CCCTCTGTTTGATGCAATTGAGCTTGGGATTGTTCTAATAAACCCTCTGTTTGATGCAATTGAGCTTGGGATTGTTCCAACTCTTGTTGAGTCTGATGTAATTGAGACTGTGATTCTTCTAATACAGACTCAGTTTGATGTAGTTGAGACTGTGATTCTTCTAATACGAACTCAGTTTGATGTAGTTGAGACTGGGAGTTCTCTAAGGCAACTATACCAAAAATATCCTGCTCCCACGCCAAGTTAACCAAGTTAGAAAAATTAAAGGAATATTGATCGCTTAACTTTTGAGCTATCTCTTTGTTGCTATACATCTGGTAAAGGACATCAAAACAAAAATATCTCTGTGCATCACGGTTAACCCTAAAAGCCACCATAGCCAGAATGAAGGGAGCTAAATCTCTATCTATTTTATTTAGTTTTGTGGAAATGCTCACTTCATTTATATTGGCTGTCACGGGAAAAATGTTTAATAAATTATCAATTATCTCGGGATTTAGATAGCTCTTTAAAATCTGGATTAATTCCAAAAAATGTCTACTACTGTTCTCAGGTTTATTAGCACTCGCTTGACTTTGATGAATGCGGAATTTAACCAAATTTTCAGGCTTTATATGAATTTCATGTTTCATGCACAATCTTATCCAGAAATCAAAGTCTGGCAACTGAGCATATCGCTCGTCATACAAACCCATCTCGTCATAGCAAGCTTTGCGAATTAGAACACTGGGGTGACACAAGCAGTTATCATTCAAGAAAAAATGCCTTAGCCACTCAAATCTTGTTCTATTAGGTTGTCTGAATATCTGATTGGAAGGGTGAGCGTAACCCAAATCATTTCCGTAATCATCTATAATTTCGGCATAACTAAACACCGCCCCTATTTCTGGATGTTCATCTAAAAATTTCACCTGTTTTTCCAGTTTATCAGGCATCCACGCATCATCAGAGTTGATTACTGCTATGTATTCACCTTTTGCCTCTTTTATACAATTATTCATCGCCGTACAAACGCCCTGATTCTGTGAAAAACAAAATAGTTTAATTCGCGAATCGGCAAACTTTTTGATAACCTCTACAGTTCCATCCGGTGAACCATCATCAGTAATTATAAATTCAAAGTCCTGATATGTCTGGCTTAAAACAGTTTCAATCGTTTCTGCTACATACTTCTCATGGTTATAGGAAGCCATCACAACTGATACTTTTGGCATAAATTCTCTACCTTTAAATTTTTAAAATTGTATACCGATAATTTAGAGGGATATTTTCTTCTAAATTAAAATGAGACGAATTGAACAGCATTGATTATTATCAATACGTTCAAATATTTGGCTCTCCTAATTTAACTAATTGAGAAAGAGGCAAATTTTATAATTTCCCTCTGACTTTTTCACCCCGTGCAACGACTAACTGGAGCATATCACAAATTTGGCTAATTTCGCCTAACCCCACTGCGGTACCTGTAGGCAGCAGCAACACCCGTTGCACCAGTTTCTCTGTTTCTGGCAGTAATAATCCTGCATGGGGAAAGTAAGAGCGATAAGGTTCCATACGATGGCAGCCAGGATAGAAGTAGCGACGAGCAAGAACGTTCTCCGCAAAGAGAATATTTATTAGTTGGTCACGAGTAACTTGAGTCACAGACTCATCAACCTCTAGTACAATGTATTGATAATTACATCTTTCTGTTTCTCCGTAAGTAAATAAGGAAATGCCAGGAATCCCAGCTAGTTGATGCTGATACTGCTGGTAATTGGCATAATTGATAGAGATAAAGTCATCAAGACTCTCCAGGGATGTTAATCCCATTGCAGCCGAAACTTCGCTCATTTTACCATTAGTGCCGATGTAAACAACATTATCATAACCAGCAAAGCCAAAGTTTTTCATCAAACGTATTTTAGCAGCTAGTTCGTCGTTATTGGTGACGATCGCGCCGCCCTCGAAAGTATTGAAAAATTTGGTAGCATGGAAACTGAAGACTTCCGCCTCACCAAAGTTACCAATCATCTGTCCTTTGTATGAGCAACCAAAAGCATGGGAAGCGTCAAACATCAACTTGAGGTTGTGTTTCCGAGCAATCTCGGTTAAGGCTTCTACATCACAAGGTTGCCCCCATACATGAACTCCTATAATACCACTGGTGCGTGGCGTAATCATTTCCTCTACGCGCCAAGGGTTGAGGGTGTGGGTGCGACGGTGTACATCGCAAAAAACGGGCGTGATTTCTTGCCATTGTAGGGCGTGAGGTGTCGCGATGAACGTGAAGGAAGGTACAATCACCTCACCAGAAAGCCCTGCTGCTCTAATGGCAAGTTCCAGCGCTACTGTTCCGTTACAGGTGGCGATACAGTGCTTGACCCCTAGCAAGCTACTGATTCGCTCTTCTAATTCTTGCACATAAGGGCCGTTGTTGGTTAGCCATCTCCTGTCTAGGATATCATTGATGCGTTTGAGGAGGGAGGCGCGATCGCCGATGTTGGGCTTTCCCACATGGAGTGGTTCGTTAAATGCTGGCTTACCGCCAAATATAGCTAAGTCTTCTAGTTGCATTAATTTCTGGGCATTGATAATAATTCAAAATGTAATTCAAACTTTTTGCTGCCTAGATTAATTTCTAGTCCTGTGTATCCAGGAAAAGTTAAACAACGAATTAGCTTAATCAAATCTCGACCGTTCATCGATTCCCAGTTAGCGTTTTGTTTGAAATTGAAAAAGTCTTTTTTTGTATGATAGCTACCCCCTTCTGCCTGATGATAAGCAGGAATATCTTCACCATTAACAATTTTTTTGTAGTTTTCTAAAAACAAATCTTTTTCAGCTTTTCTAACTCTTTCAAACAAACTACCTCCTGTGTCAATAGGAAAATATTCAACCTGAGTTTGAGCAACTATTGACCCTTCATCTATACCTGTATTAATTTCATGTAAAGTTGCACCTGCAGGGGTTTCTTCCCATAAAGCCCAAAATATAGGATAATATCCTCGTCCCCAAGGTAAATAACCTGGGTGAAGATTGTAAATTTTTGAATATTTGGAGAGAATTTCTGATTTAAAGATGACAGGATAGTGTACAGAAAATCCTATTTCTGATGGCTGAAAATCAATGAAATTAGGATTAGATGTTTCTACGGCTAGATTATAACTGACGGCTATATTGGCGATCACCTCATCTGTGGTAAATACTCGGGCGATAAATTCAGTGGATACATTTTGTAATGTCCATATACCTAAATCGCCTCCTAAATACAAGTCAACTTTTGTCATAACAGTTAATTATTTTTCTGCCTCACAGATGAGTAAAGAGTCTTTACGAGTTTCTAGGTTCCTCAATTCGGGTATGTCGCTATTTCCCCACTCAACATCTCTAATTATAGTAAAGCCTGCTTCCTGCAACCTGCGATGTAATTCCTCTCGATCGTACAACCACTGATGTCCCCACCACCGAAAAGAAATATTAAGCATCTCGGCGCGCGTTTTAATAAATTGATACTCAGGCCATTTTAACCAATCTTGATCTTTCCAGTTGCCTAAGTAACACTTTTCAATTATCTGATCCAAAGATGGCATCGCTATCCGCATTACACCTCCTGATTTAAGCAATCGGTAACATTCTTTAAGAAAGCTTAAACCTGCTTCTGCTGATAGATGCTCTAAAAAGTGTTCGTGGTGAATTAAACTACAAGAATCATCATCATAAGGCAGTCCTTTGGTAATGTCTAATTGTAGGTCAGTAATGCCAGGATGAAGCATCTCATCTATATTTATCCATCCGACCAGTTTAACTTGACCACATCCTATGTGGAGTTTATACCCAATCAATATATCTGGAAAAAAGTGATTTATTTTATGAGTAAATTGTAATCCTGATTTTACTTGTTGTAAATAAGATCGCGATCTCTCCAAATCCTCTTGAATATCTTGTAATTTTTTTTGGTCCATAGTCGTGGTAGCCAACCCCTGATAGCGCTTTTGCACCCCATTCTACTACATAGGGTAAGTTTTGCCGGATCGCCCCCAAGGAACTCAGGCTGTTGCCTTACCAACCATACCAGACTTTAACCCCTCTGAGGATGTTCCCATAAAATCAGGTATTATAGATGGCAGATCGCCCCCAACCCGTAAGCCATCGAGCTTAACAATAGATATTACCCCAAAAATCCACACACGAAGACGATCGCACTCAGGCGCTCGACCAACACGCGCGATCGGGTAAACTAGAAAGGTTGAGCGCATCCCCGTGCCATTGACTCAGGGCATAACTATAGCCTTTCTCATAAAGATGGAGTACGCCGAAACTTTGTGTTGCCAAGCTTTTGAAGTTGAATTGTGTACCTCATCTACCAAAGAACCGCTATAACGTTGACCTCACTCTCACTGAGGATGACCCATTACTAAACTAACGAAAAAAAAATAGTTACGGATAGACGCTATGACAATCGAGCAAGACGATAATTTAATCTTGGTGATAGACGACCATTCGTGGTCTGATGACTGCGGACTCAGAATCCAAGGATGGATTCTGAGCAAGCAAGAAGGAATGCTAGATGAAGTAGCAGTGTGCGTGGGAAATACTTGCGTGCCAATTACTACATGGTATCCCCGCCCTGATGTGACCGCAGCGTATCCCCAATACTACAGTGATAACTGTGGTTTTGTTGTGAACCTCGATTATACCGACAAAGGTCTAGTCATCTTTGAGGCTAAAATTCAAGGAAAAATATTGACTAAAAGGGTAGCCATAGGTGAAACAATAGAGGCTCCTCATAGAACTATTGTTACCGAAGAAAATGAGGTGTCCAACCAATATTTTAAGCTCGATCTAGGCTGTGGCTCCAACAAACAACCAGGAACTTTGGGGTTAGATATCATCAACCAACCAGGAGTTGACTATGTAATAGATTTGCAGAAGGAGAAATTGCCATTTCCCAACCGGAGCGTTGATTATGTTTATTCGGCTCATTTCTTAGAACATCTAACTCCACCTGCACCCATACCTATATTCCAAGAAATTAACCGTGTTGCTACTGACGGAGCGCATTTAGAGTTTTGGACACCCTTTATGTGGCACAACTCAGGATTTATTTTCGGACATACGCAATACTACAATGAAGATCATTATATGCACCTCTGCGTATGGTTCTCGGACTTTTGGCAAAGAGGTCTTGGGGCTAGATGGCTTCTCAAGGAGTTCGTCTACGTTGTAGATCCAGAAGTTTTAACAGAACTGTACAAGAACAAAATTCAACTTGAATTTGCTATTAAGTATTATAAAGGTGTTGTGAATGAATTTGGAGTTATAATCGAAGTTCGTCACGACTATAAAGGACAGACAATATATCCTAAACGAACCTTTACTACAGAGCGGAACAGAGAACGACACCTGCTGCGTCCTTCTTCCAAAACGATTGATGAAAACGAGTTGCAGCAAGCAATCAATTGGTTTTCAGGAACTGAATAAAAAAGCTTTTGTCGATCAAAAAATGTCGTTCATCTCAGATAAAAATTTGAATACTTGGAAGTATGTAAGTGGCAAGAGAACAAGATGAAAATTATATGTGGTACATTGACGAATTTTGGTCTGACGACGGGGCAATAAATATTAGCCAAAAAATAAGTAAACGAGGACGATTGCACTCAAGCGATAGACCAAAACGCGCGATCGGGTAAACTAGAAAGGTCGATCGGGGTGTATCCTTGTAACGATGTTGAGTCAAAGCCCAACCTCAGCATCAGAGCAAAGAGCTAGACTGAGTACAGAAAAAATAGTAACTTAAAGTCGATCAAGATCGAGCAACTTTTTAATCATGGAGGTTAACTGTGGATTTTCAGCAAGTACGGAAAGACGTTGCTTTTCAATACATCAAGGGCGAGGGGATAGAAGTAGGAGCCCTTCATGCTCCTCTTCAAGTTCCTGAAGGGGTCAAGGTTCATTACGTCGATAGAATGTCTGTTAGCGATTTGAGGCAGCAATACCCAGAATTAGGGGCGGTTGGTTTAGTAGAGGCGGACATCGTAGATAATGGTGAAACTCTCTCATCCATAGCTGACAACTCTTGGGATTTTGTCATTGCCAATCACATGATAGAACACTGTCAAAATCCGATCAGGGCCCTGGAAAACTTTTTGAGAGTTGTCAAACTGGGAGGACTCGTATATATGGGCGTGCCGGACAAACGCTATACATTTGATATCGGTCGCCCCCTGACTACCCTAGACCACCTAATTCGGGACTACAAAGAAGGGCCGGAATGGTCTAAGCTAGGTCATTACGACGAGTATGTCAGGCTAGTTGACAAAGTTCCTGAAGAACAAGTGGCGGGGCGCATGGAATATCTGCTAGATATAGATTACAGCATTCATTTTCACGTCTGGACAGCAGAGACTTTTCCCGAATTGCTCGCATACTGTCAAGAAAATTTATCTCACCGTTTTGAGATCGAATACTTGCATCAAAATTTTGGGGAGCTGATTGTGATTCTCAGAAAAATGCCAGAACCAAACAATTAGTGACCAACAGTTGTTATTTGTAGCCACAAATCAAGTGTGCTCTCTCTCAAAAACCAGACATATTGGAAGTTAAATTCACTCGTAGCAAAACACAAATCTATGGACGTTCTCGATAATTATATAAAGTCAGCACCGAACAGCCAAAACGCACTGGATATTTTTAAAGGTGAGTGGGCATCTATGTTTCCAGGCAATACCTCGTTAGCAGCAGGAATAGTTCCGCTGTTTGAAGACAACCGCGTCGCCTGGGCTATTGAGAAATTTAACGGAGTTCAAGGCAAGCATATTGTTGAATGTGGGCCTCTCGAAGGCGGACACACCTATATGCTAGAAAAACAGGGTGCCGCTTCAATTACAGGAATTGAAGCAAACAGTCGCGCGTACCTGAAATGCCTGATTGTGAAAGAAGTGATGGGACTTGAAAAAGCGCATTTCCTGTACGGCGACTGTGTAGAATATCTGCGGACAAATACGAAGAAATTTGATGTTTGCTTGGCTAGCGGTATTCTTTACCACATGGCTAACCCTGTGGAGCTAATTTCTTTGATTGCTAAAGCATCAGACCAAGTATTTATTTGGACTCACTATTACGACGGCGATATTATCCACAACCGACCTAGCCTCAGTCCTAAGTTCCCGGGGCAAGTAACCACCGAGCATGAAGGGTTTAAATATACGGCATACCGTCAAGAATATCAAGTGTCGTTAGATTATGCTGGCTTCTGTGGGGGTAGCAGCGCCTTCAGTCATTGGTTGAACCGCGAGGATATTTTATCGTGTTTGAAATATTTTGGCTTAACTGAAATTCAAGTCAATTTTGAGCAGCTCGATCATATTAATGGGCCGTGTTTTGCGTTAGTAGCGATGCGGCCTTGATACCTGCCAATGCTAATTTTGAGTAGCCGCGGGTTTTAGCAAAGATAATCAGCCCGCACTACGGGGATAGATCAACTATCCCCATCCTAATCTCGAAAACAATCAGACAGAATTTAATTTCCTGATTTGAGTTCGTCTGCTTGCCTATGAGCGCCCATTGTTTCATCGGCGAGTCCTTGTTCTTTAAGGGCATCTCCTAACTTGCAATAAGCTGCCTGACAACTTGGGTTTAAGTAAACAGCGCGGCGGTAACAGACGATCGCCCAATCGTGTTTCTGCTGTTGTAGCAGCGTATTTCCTAAATTGAGGTATTCCTCAGCCGTTTCCTTGGACGGTTCCAAAATCAGCGCCGCATACCAGCAATCAGCCGCTTCCTCTCGGTTGCCAATTTGAGAAAAAGCTCTAGCCAAGTTGCGGTAAACACCAGCGAAATTCGGTTGAATAGCGATCGCTTTTTGGTAACAGGCGATCGCTTCCGGCCACTGCTGCTGCTGCGCATAAACAGTTCCCAGGTTCGCTAAAGCTTGGGCAAAATCCGGCTGGATTTCAATAGCCTGAGTATACCAACGCTTTGCCTCCTCAAATTCACCCTTAGCTTGGAAAACATTCCCTAAAGTCTTGCAGCCCAAGGCAAATTTCGGTTGAATCTCAAGAGCTTGCTTGCAAACAGTAACGGCCTCGTCGAGTTTACCTTCAGCTAAATAAGATTCTGCCAATTCGCGGAGATTAATCGCAGCACTTTGATTTTGAGCCGGATCGGACTGCGGTGATTTAACTTCCCTTCTCAACTCCTTGACTATTTTATTAACTTCGCCGTCAAGGATTTTCCAATCAAAATCATAGTCGCAGTGAGCCCAGTGCGAAGCATCTAAATCGACGATGGACTCAACGGGTATAAAGACTGGCGGTACAGCATTTTCTCGAACATTTGCCCACCACCCCGAACTTTCACAATGTACAGTGTTGCCGTGGGCCACCCCAGGCTTGTTAGCAAGCCACGTTACTAAGGTAAGTCCAGAACCGATTACCACTATGTAAACATCTATAGCATGAGCCCAAACAATTGTTTCATGAATAGCACAGTCAAGGGCATTATAAAACTTCACCGTAGGCGGCACGAGAGCTAAAATTTGCTCCACTGTATTTTTTTCAGTGGAAAAACCATCAAACACGAGCGCCAGATTTGGATAATCTTGGTAGAGGTTATTGATTATATTTGCATATCCTTCTACCTGAGAACTCCATACTTTATTGTGACTGCGAATATTAATCCACAGCAGGGGAAAATGTGTCTTCGCTTTTTCCACTTCTTGTAAAAAAGTTTGAGAACACTTCTTGATAGAAGCTTCATATATGCGGCTAGCCAGTTGTTCCTTGACCAGCATCTCAGTTAATCTGACTGCCATGTAGTGATTGTCCAAAATTGTTTTGAATAGACTCCACCTATCCGAAATCCGCACAATATCATTGGCTGGAATTTCTGGGAAGATATCGCCAACTTCTAAAAAATTACAATCCCTAATTAAGTATTTATCTACTTTCGGCAATGTTCCATTTTCATATAAATGTTGAATCCCTGTAAGGTCGTTCCAGAAATAGTGTCCTAAATTGTTCAGCCAACCAACAACAGCCGCTACATCTCTTTTGCTTTCATTCGATGATATGTAAGATTGAAATTCCCGCCAAAAACTAACAGCACCGCTTTTCAACTCATTCACAACCCCCGGATAGTCCGTCGAAAGAAGATTGTTATAGAACCTGACAATTAGTTCAAACTTGGGGAAATAGATACCAAGTGCGGCACCGTGATGGCAGCCACACATTAAATAAAATGTTTCCCTGCCTGCGAAACGATAAATACCTGTTGGCAGAAAATTGAATAGCTGAACGTAGAATGATTGATTAGACCTGAGAATCTTGCCAGTTACAGGACAAATTGAGTAGATATAGCCTGTATCTACTATACTTTGCTGGTAATCGACGCCTGAAAAAGTCTTTGTAACTTTTTGTCCTAAATCAGTTGTCTGCTCGCCGCCAAAACTGTTGATGTAGATTGATTGCAGTGCAGTAATGTCTTGTTTCATTAATTCCAGATTCGCTAAAGACAATCCTGCATTTTCCAGATATATTCTGTCATCATCAGTTAATGATTCCAATATAATATTTTTGTAGCAGCAAGTCTTGCTAAAATATTGATAAGCCGTTTCTGGTTCTATCTGTGTTTGGTAATAAGGGTTGGTTTCGTCCAGCGGGCTTAGCTGATTTAATCCCTTCCATATCTGCTCGTAGATTTCCCCTGCACTGGGTTGCTTCTGCGGTGCTTTCTGGAAACAAGCTACAGCTTCCTCGATCCCACCTTGTTCTGCATGGCGGATAGCTAAGTTATGGTAAGCTCTAGCAAGGAGTCCCTGCAATTCTGAGTAGGCTTGTGTCTGATCTGGCTGGATTTCTAAAGCTTTTTGGTAGCACGAAAGTGCTGCATCGAGTTGATTTTGCTGTGCTAAGAGCATCCCTAAATTGAAGTAGTCCGTTCCCTGCGAGCGCTTCGATACAGCGTGTTGGTAAGCAGCGATCGCACCCTCTCTATAGTCATGGTTCAACTCAGCAGCACGACTGCAAGCTGCAAGAGCTTTATCTAGTTTATCTGCTTCTTGCAAGAGAGTATTGCCTAAATTTAAGTAGTAAGAATCTGCGGAGTTTTCCCTAGGCTGGTATACTAAGCTAAGTTCTATAAAATTCAATGAAAACGTGACCCCAGTTGCCAAAAATCTAAATTCGGTCTGCTTGGCATCTATTAACTCTACAAAAAATTCAAGTTGCTTCTGGCTGGTACAAACATCTGTTTTATACCAAACACAATTTCCGGCTTCTGTCACTACGTCAAATTTGAATCCGACAGTTTCTGAATTTTCCCTTCCTTGTCGATCGCTTAATTCAGGAAAGTTAAAGCCAACACAAACTCGGTACAGCCCGTCAGGAAAGCTGATGTAAGGGCCGTAAAATACAAAACCTTCATTTCCTGCCAAACTCGTAATCTGGGGGGGACATTCTTTAGCAATTCTTTTCCCGGAAACGATTCTTAACTCCTCTGGTTCTATTCGGAAAGAGGTTATTGTTGCTAAGCTATCTAAAAAACACTTTTGAGAAAAGTCGGGTTTAAGTTTAAAAATATGGCGACAAGCTGCGATTGCGCCCTCCAAATCGCCCTGTTTTCCCAAACTTTCACCTAGTTTGCAGTAAAACTCCCAATGGGGATAAAGTTCAATTGCACGGCGGTAGGCAACGCTTGCTTCCTCCCACTTTCCCTGAGAATAGTGGACTTCTGCCAGTTGGCAATGACCCATAGCCTCGTCACGGTTGCTTTCTACAATCCTTTGATCCTCAGCCAGCATTTGCTCTCCTTTACCACTCTGAATATTAAACCAAATTTCTTCACCGCTTTTGAGATTGTTAACGCAAAAACTTTTTTCTATTTTGTAATTTTTGCTCGGAGGTTCAACAACTAATACCTCCATTGCTAAAGCGGTCTGGAAATCTTTAAAATACGAATTGACTAGCTCATTATCTTGAAAAATATTTTCTTTCAGCCAATTTTCTTTTTGTATAATATCGCTAACACTACCTTTCGGATAAGGGCGGTGTTTCACTTGTGTTACTTTTACATGGTTGAACTGCCAAACTTTTTCGTGATAACAAACACCAGCCATATGTATTAAAATTAGCTGCGACAAAAGCCATGATTCCTCATCAAATTTTTCCAGATAAGGCAACAAAATGTTGTCAGCCACTACATCGCGATGAAAAGCATTGAAGACCGCATCAAAGGCATACACTATTTGTACTTCCACAGAATCGTCAGATTTTGTAGGATAAAATGTTACTTGGGGCGTTGCTATCCCAGGCTGATATTCGAGCAATAATGCTTCAAAAATTCTCCAATCACCCGCAATAAATTCAATATCATCATCTAGAAAAATGTAATATAAATAATCCCCCTCTAATTGTTTCGCTGCTTCTAGCAGTTTATTTCGACCTTGCGTCCAGGTGCTATTAGGAAAATAAATATCTCCAGGTCTCGGATGTTTCCAAGACAAATACAATACATCTGCATTTTCATGATTAATGTTACTGTAATGAGATGGTAACTCTCCATCGGTTTGAACTAAATACAAAAACTTTTTAGTCATTTTTTTCAATGGTTGATTTATTTAATACTTGAGATTGAATGTTGAGCGACTGTGCAGTCAATCGCTCAATTCAGTAGATTTTTTACTGCTAAGGACTACACATATTTTTTAACTTCCTCAATCCACAATTCACACAGACGAACCTCTATCTCGCCGAGAAAACCATTTCGATGGAGATAAGCATACATCTCTATCATTAACTCGCAAGCCTCGCTAGCATCACTTGTAAAAGCCTCCAGTAAGTCAATTAAATTGTGAACCTGAGTATACAAAGGAATTTCTTCACTAAAATCTTTCATCAGGTTGTGTTCATTTCTCAACTGATACACTGAAGGCGATAGAAATAGAACACTGGAGTTCATGCACCATAAAAGCCGCTGGGCAATGTAGCTTTTCCAGATATCGGTAACACGACTGCTCACACCAATAGGCAGCAGCATTAGAGGAAAAGCTGGCTTTTCAAATAAAGTATTCTGCGTATTGAAAGGACTATAACAGCCGGGCGACAGTGACAACTTCTTATGCGGTTCAAACTTAATATTTTCATCACCAACCGTCAAACGATAAATAGCGTCTACATCGGGGTCTAAGTCTGCTAGCCCTTGCTGAACGTAACAAGTAACCTCTTTTTCTGTTGTCAGCTTCTCATCGACAAAACTATTAACTTTGTCAAGTGGCAAGCCTCTGGGCCATATTTTTTTGCTGGTAAAGTAAGAATAGACATTAACAGCACCTTTAACGTCTACCGCTGGAGTCTTAACCAGGGAAGGGAGGAAATTGGGATACCTGTCATCATAGGGAATATTGTCGTCGTCTGTTTCCGCGATCGCTTCTGCACCCAGACGCATAGCATACAAGTATCCTAAATTCTTGCGGGAGTAATGATTCATAGGAATCAGAGAAGCTAACTCCCCAAAGTCTTCGCATTGCTGCTCTACATTAAAGTAGTCAGCGCCCGGCAAGTCAAAATCTCTAGGAGTTTTTTTATCCCCAACTACAATAATTTTCCACCCTAAATCTAGCAAAATATCTCTGTATTTAAACAGAGCAGCAGTTGGTTTATGAATTGTTGTTATAACTAATGATTTCACGGATTAAACCTCAAATTTTTTATAGAACTCAAACATTACCCATCCTCGTCTAGACTATCATCCGCACTACCTCCTGTATCTTATAGTCTGTTTCCGAACTGAACTTTATCACAAAATACCAGCCAAGGCAAACAAATTGTACCTTTCTGGTCCAGTAACTTTTCACGACAAAAAAATGCTATCCCCAGCCTGTTTGAATTTTATATCAAGCTAACAGGATAAAACCTAACAGGCTCAATAAATTAGCTTTCACATACGCGATCGAGCACCTAACCCAATTTAGGTAGATCAGCCGGACTCCCCTCCTTCATCTTTCGATAATCGCGATCGCAACTAATCACCCCTTTGTTAGTATAAGCTATCCCCTCGCCTCGATATTTTTTTGATCGCAGTGATTAGCCTTATACCACTCATTAGCCGTTGGATATTCTGCCTCCCTATTTTCACCTGATAATTTCCCCTCCAATCTGCCTTGCCTCTACCATCATCCTCACCACATCCTGCATCTTATACTTCGCCTCCCATCCCAATTTTTCTTTTGCCTTAGCCGGATTTCCCCTCCCAACTGCAATCTCCGTCGGTCTGTAAAGACTCGCATCAATTACTAAATGTTCCTGCCAATCCAAACCCGCAGAAACGAACGCGGTCTGCACAAACTCTTCCAAAGGATAACTTGCACCCGTAGCAATTACATAATCGTCCGGTTCTTCCTGCTGCAACATCAAATACATCGCCTCCACATATTCCGGCGCCCAACCCCAGTCCCGCTGCACTGAAATGTTGCCTAAATGCAGTTTTTCGGAACTGCCCGCAGCAATTCGGCACACAACGGATACAATTTTTTGGGTAACGAACCTCTCCGGCCGCAGCGGCGACTCGTGATTGAACAAAATACCAGAACACGCAAACAAATTGTACGCTTCTCGATAATTCGCTACTTCCCAAAATGCCGTTGCTTTCGCTACCGCGTAGGGACTTCTGGGGCGAAAAGGCGTATTTTCATCGGCGGGATTCCCTCCGGTATCCCCAAAACATTCGCTAGAACTGGCATTGTAAAGTTGGATTTTTCCGCCTGTAAACCGAATTGCTTCTAAGAGATTCAATGTGCCTGTGGCAATGCTTTCCAGGGTCTCTACCGGTTGTTCAAAAGACAGACCGACGGAACTTTGACCTGCTAGATTGTACACCTCATCTGGCTCTATTTTGGCAAGCACTTGCAAGACGCTGCGAAAATCGTTGAGAGACATGGATTCTAGTTTTACTCTGTCTCGAATTCCCAAACGGGCCAGGTTGCCGAAACTCGACATTTGGGCGTCCCTAGAGGTGCCGCAAACTTCATAACCTCGATCGAGCAACAGTTTAGCTAAATAAGCTCCGTCCTGACCTGATATACCGCTAATTAATGCTTTTTTCATACCACATTATTTTGCTGTCAAAACTCTACCGTTACGGTTGCTATTTTTCCAGTTGTTTAACTTTTATAGTCGTAATTTTTATTCTTTTTAATATTTGCGATTTTCCGAGGAATTACTAGAGCAAGTTTAAGTGCTTACTACAAACAAACAACAAATTTATCATCAAGCAGACCCGATAGCCCGATCGTAGTATTATGGCAAAAATTTCGATAGCTGGGAGTAGCAGCTTACCAATATCGTAGGGACACGGGATTGCCCTGTTCCTACGATATTTCATCTTCTACTCGCCAACTATCAACTGCCAAAAGTCTCTACCGCTCGAAAACAGAAATAACCAGTCAGCTAGAAATCGACTCAAAAGTACAAAATATTAGCCTTTTTTACCTTCTGCCGAATGACTAAAGCCTTCTGCCTTCGGATACTAGGCTTCCCAACGTTCGGCGACCAATTCAGCCAAGTCAACCACCCGCTGACTGTAGCCCCACTCATTGTCGTACCAAGCCAACAGCTTCACCATGTCGCCATCCATCACCAGCGTCAAGCTGGAATCCAGAATCGAAGAAGCATCACTTCCGCGATAGTCGCATGAAACTAAAGGCAAATCGTTGTACTCCAAAATCCCTTTCATGGAGCCGGAGGCAGCTTCTTTGAACACTTGATTTACTTGCTCGGTAAAAGTCTTTTTCTCTACCTGAGCCACAAAATCGACTACGGACACATTGGGAGTCGGCACGCGCATGGCAATACCGTTTAACTTGCCCTTCAATTCCGGAATCACCAAAGCCACAGCTTGGGCTGCTCCGGTAGAAGTCGGCACAATATTCATTGCTGCCGCCCTGGCCCGCCGCAAGTCGCGGTGGCTGGCATCCAGCAAGCGCTGGTCGCCAGTATAGCTGTGGGTAGTGGTCATCATGCCTTTGACGATACCAAAATTTTCGTGCAGCACTTTCAGTACAGGAGCCAGACAGTTGGTAGTACAGCTAGCATTGCTGATGACTGTGTAGTCACTGTGCTTGTAGTTGTGGTGGTTGACTCCCATCACATAAGTGCCAACTTCAGAACCCTTGCCGGGAGCGGTAATTAGCACTTTTTTAGCGCCGGCAGTGATATGCTTCGATGCACCAGCTTGGTCAACGAAGACGCCGGTCGATTCAATAATCAGATCAATACCCCAATCTTTCCAAGGCAAGTTTAGCGGGTTGCGATCGCTCACGCATTTAACTGTCTTGCCGTTGAGAGTAATGGAATTTTCATCCGCACTGATGTCCACATTCTTCAACGTTCCCATCATGGAATCGTATCTGAGCAAGTGAGCATTACTTCTGGGATCGGAAGTGTCATTAATAGCTACCAACTCTAGCTGGCTGTTTTCTCTGCCCAGCCAGCAGCGCGCAAAACTGCGCCCGATACGTCCAAAACCATTGATCGCGACTCGAATCACTTTAGTACCTCCTAACGATGGCAGCCTCTAGCTCAGGCTTAAATTTTGGAAAAATTTAAGAATTGACTTATGAGACAAGATCATATCGCAAAGGTCGATCCTTTCTAACTTTTTGTGTCGATCAAAAAAGCTTCAACTTTTCTAGAAGGCAGAAATTGCAAGGCAGAAGGGATTGGGCTTTATGCCGCTGGTTACTGGTAAAGCTGATGGGCTGCAATATAAGTCCCGACAACTTCCGGGACTAAGTAACGGAGGTCGATTCTTTCGGCGCAGCAGCGGCGGATGTGGCTCGACGAAATCTCGATCGCAGCCATGGAAAGCACGTCCCAGCGAATTTCCACGTCCAAAAGAGCCATTTGTTCGGCAACTCGTCGGCCCACAGCATTTGCCTGAACCTGCATCCTGTCCCTCGCGGAATCGATGGGTTTTCCACTCGGACAATCTCCCCACTCGGACAGTCCCCCAATCTCCCCGCTTTCTGCTGTCTCTAGATCTTCCTGACTCGGACGTGGGGCTACCAACCAGTCGCACAACCCGCCAATTTCGCCGCACCGGTGCCATTTGGGGAGAGTAAGGAGTGCGTCACTACCAATAATCCAGTACCAGCGATGATCGCCTGGATACAATTTTTGCAAATACAGCAGGGTGTCGATCGCAAAAGAACTGTCGGAGGGATTTGCCGACCGCGGCGAAATTAGGAAGTCGGGGCGATCGGCGATCGCCAGAGCGAGCATTTCCCGCCGCTGCTCAAAACTTGCCAAATCCGGGCGCTCTTTGTGAGGAGGAGAGCGATCCGGTACCCAAATGACTCGATCGAGAGCAAATTGACTCGCAGCCGTCTCGGCTACCAACACGTGACCCCAGTGAACCGGATCAAAAGTCCCCCCCAAAATCGCTATTTTCGCCATATTTCCCCCAAATCAGGATTAATACAGACATCGCGCCACTTTTATTTTTATACGCTTTTAACCACAAGCTCGTTTATTAGAAAACCCTCGGTTTTCATTGGGGACAAACCCCTGGACGACCCTAGTTTCGAGGATCGTCCCGGACGCTAAAACCGGTTTTTTCAACCCCCTTAATTCGTTCAAACCTTCAAGAAGACTTAAAAAACCAGGTTCTGAGCGTCAGAGTGGGTGCGGGACTGGATGATTAACCTTGCCAATATCAATCCCAACTTGTTTTGAGTGCGCGATCGACCGCCTGAGCATTCGTTTGTAGGCGACCGAAAAAGTTTTGACGGTAGATATATTTATCGCAGTGGTAAAAATTTTAAGGGCTGCCAAGATAGTCGATCGGCTTCTCGATCAAAACCAATGATTTGGTTCGATCTATGGCTTTGCGACTATTCCGACTAACTGCATAACTTGTATATATACAATAAAGTAAGAATATATACTATAGCTGCGATCGTGTCAATCTCTGATTTGGGAGAGAAAATGACCGTAAAGGTAGATTTATGACTATAAAAAGAGCGAAATTTGGTCATACGTGGTAGTGTTTGTAAATCCTTATGGGTTTTACCCTCAATCTTGGTAAAAAGGTTGTGGGGCTTTTGCTGCCGTATCCGAGCACAGCAGGCGGATAGAAATAGAAAGAATGCAGGAGTATGCAAGCACCCAAAATTAGTCTGTTGGGCCAGACCCCAGACCCCGTTTTCTGTTACCTGCTATTTTCGAGCTGTGACTGTTCCGGAAAACTACTCGGTACTAAGTCATATAGGATACAAGACAAACATCTCTACAAGTCCCGCAAATCTAGGGACGCGCAGAGAATTTTGTACAAAATCTCTAGCGAACTGTATCCTGAAAAAACAATTCTTGATATGATATCGCGTGTTATTGGCGTGGTGTGGTGTGTGAGGAGCGAAGATGCCGAGTTCTGTTGATTTCAGCGGTAGACCATTTCATTTCATCGGCATTGGTGGGATTGGGATGTCAGCCCTTGCCTACATTCTAGCTAAACGCAAGTTGCCTGTGTACGGCTCCGACATTAAATCGAGTCACATAACCGAGCGCTTGCAAGAAATGGGAGCTCACATTTTTTGGCGTCAAGACGCCAGCAATTTTGAATTATTTCAAACGACCCTTAACGGTAGCAGTCCCGACCGCGAGCTGCAGGAAAGGGCGGTATCCTCGGCAGTCGCTGGTACGGTAGGGACTTCTGTAGCGACAGCGGAAGCTATCCAATTCAACGGCAACGGTTCAAGTGCTCAAGCAATTCCGAAATTGCCTCAAGTAGTATGTTCGACGGCTATTCACCCGGCAAATGCCGAATATCGAGCTGCTTTAGATTTGGGCTGTCCGATTTTTCATCGATCGGATGTGTTGGCAGCGTTAATTCAAGATTACCAAAGCATAGCCGTAGCGGGGACTCACGGCAAAACTACTACTAGCAGCTTAATCGGCTTCATGCTGATGGCTGCGGGTCTAGACCCGACAATCGTAGTAGGGGGCGAGGTAAATGCTTGGGAAGGCAATGCCCGTTTGGGAGAAGGCCCCTACTTAGTTGCCGAGGCTGATGAATCCGACGGTTCTCTCGTCAAGCTGGTTGCCAAAATTGGCATAGTGACGAATGTGGAACTGGATCATCCAGACCATTACGATACCCTTGACCAGGTAATAGACACATTTAAGGTGTTTGCCCAAAACTGTCAAACCTTGGTGGGCTGCATTGACGACCAAATCGTCAAAGACTGCCTTCAGCCTCATGTCAGTTATAGCTTGCAGCCGGACAGCGGTGCTGACTACACGGTTTCGGGCGTGGAGTACGGAGCCGCAAGCACCAAGGCCCGCATTTGGGAGCGAGGAGCTTTGCTAGGGGAAATGGAGTTGAAGTTGCTAGGCACACACAATCTCAGCAATGCACTAGCTGCAGTAGCAGTGGGTCGATTGTTGGGGTTAGAGTTTTCGGCGATTGCCACAGCGATTGCCGGGTTTGAAGGCGCTCGCCGCCGTTTTGAGGTGCGGGGTTTTCACAATGACATCCTGTTTGTGGACGACTACGCCCACCATCCTAGCGAAATTCGCGTTACCTTGGCGGCCGCTCGCTTGCGTATCGAAGGTAGCGAAAAAAATCCCAAATCCCGAAGAGTGGTTGCAATTTTTCAACCCCACCGTTACAGCCGGACTCTGACATTTTTGCCAGAATTTGCTCAATCTTTTGGGGATGCTGATTTGGTTGTGGCTTGCGATATTTATAGTGCTGGGGAACCAAATTTAGGAGAGATTAGCGGGCAGCAGGTTGCTGATTTGATTGCTAAAGAAGGCCGACAGGTTGAGTTTGCGCCTTCTCTGGAGTCAGTCACTAAGTTTTTAACCCAAAATCTGCAAGCGGGGGATTTGGCTCTGTTTTTGGGCGCTGGTAATCTGAATCAGATTATTCCAGAGGTTATGGCTTTTTATCAACCAGCCGATCGCCCCGATTAGCTCGCCAACTGAGTAGAGTCGATCGACATTATGGCGTTGCACGTTGTGCGGAAACTTCTGTCGGGCGGCTCGCTCAAAGCGGCCACATAAGTTAGCTAAATGGATTTTCAACCACGTCTTTGAGCGAAGGTATTTTTAAGGATTTTCAAGATGGTGACTATCTCGAATGACTCCTCTGTTAAGGACAATCGGCGAGTGTATTCTCCTATTTCTTTGCGGGGAACTGATTGCAAGATTAACTCCCAAGTTTCGCTGGCGGGTCTGACTTCCTTCCGAGTCGGCGGCCCTGCCGAGTGGTACGTTGCTCCCCGCAGTATGGAGGCTTTGCAAGCGACTTTTGCCTGGGCACACGATGAAGGAGTGCCGGTGACTCTGCTGGGTGCGGGTTCTAATTTGTTGGTGAGCGATCGGGGTTTGTCCGGTTTGGTCGTCGCCACTCGCTACCTCAAACAGGTGAATTTTAATCCAGAAACAGGTCAACTTACAGCCGGGGCGGGGGAGTCAATTCCCCGCCTTGCTTGGTTGGCGGCTAAA
The DNA here is from genome assembly GCF_036701355.1 of Microcoleus sp. Pol12B3. NCBI lineage: Bacteria > Bacillati > Cyanobacteriota > Cyanophyceae > Oscillatoriales > Microcoleaceae > Microcoleus > Microcoleus sp. Pol12B3. The sequence continues at coordinate 160,432 of NZ_JAUBQS010000006.1, read as the reverse complement.
CGGGGCTGGAAAGGTCTTGAATGGGCAGTCGGCATACCGGGCACCGTGGGAGGGGCTGTGGTGATGAATGCAGGCGCTCACAGAGGCTGTACGGCTGATATTCTGGTCAACGCTCGCGTCCTATCCCCTGGTGGTAAGGTAGAAATTCTGACTCCCCAAGAGTTGGAGTACCGCTACCGGACTTCGGTGCTGCAAGGGGGCGATCGGCTGGTGACTGAAGCGACTTTCCAGTTACAGCCGGGATTCGACAGAGCGCAAGTAATGGCAGAAACTAATGACCATTTCAGCCAGCGGCGGACAACTCAACCTTACCACTTACCGAGCTGTGGCTCAGTCTTCCGTAACCCCGGCCCCAAGACGGCAGGTTGGTTCATCGAACAAGCGGGACTGAAGGGATATCAGATCGGCGGCGCACAAGTGGCTCAGCGCCATGCTAATTTTATTCTTAACTGCGGGTCGGCAACGGCCAATGATATTTTTCAAGTGATCCGCCACGTTCAACAGCAAGTCGAGCAGCGGTGGTCGCTGTTGTTGGAGCCAGAAGTTAGAATACTGGGAGAGTTTCCCTTCTAAGGCATCATTGAAGTAATACGGAAACGGCAGACTGCCAGCCCACACACCATCACAAAGTAGTTATGACAAAATCAGGACAAGGATTTGGCTTCGGCCTGGGAAAAATGAAAGAACTGACTGAAGCTTTCAAAAAAGCTCAGCAGGTTCAAGAAGGAGCTAAAAAGCTCCAAGAAGAGTTGGATGTAATGGAAATTGAGGGAACTGCCGGCGGTGGCTTGGTCAAGGTTTTTCTCAGCGGCAACCAAGAACCCCGCCGCGTGGAAATCTCACCTGATGCCCTCGGTGAAGGTGCTGATGTGGTTTCTGAACTCGTCACGGTGGCGATGCAGGATGCTTACGCTAAGTCTACGATGACGATGCGGGAGAAAATGGAAGAACTCACCGGTGGACTAAATCTCCCCGGTTTCGGTTAGTCATTAGCGATCAGTCATTAGTCATCAGTCATTAGTTGTTAGCTATCTGTGTTTAAAAAGGAAGCTATAGCTAATGACTGATTGATTTGTCTGAAACACAAAACGTTGGAAAAAGGGGAAAGGAAAAATTTTCTTTCTTCCTTTCTATTAAAAATTACTAATTACTTATTATCAATTAAATGTCTTATAAATTATTGTTTGTCTGCCTCGGAAATATCTGCAGATCGCCCTCAGCAGAAAATATTATGAATCACTTAATTCAACAAGCTGGTTTGAGCGATCGTATCACCTGCGATTCTGCCGGAACTGCTAGCTATCACATTGGTAGCCGCCCTGACAGGCGGATGGCATTGGCGGCGAGGAAGCGAGACATTGAATTGTTAGGCGAAGCCCGCCAATTTACCAGGAAAGATTTTGAAAATTTTGATTTGATTTTGGCGATGGATCGGGACAATTATCGCAATATTCTTGCCCTGGATACTACGGGAAAGTATAAAGATAAAGTGCGGCTGATGTGCGATTTTTGTCAGAAATATGACCTGAAAGAAGTGCCAGATCCTTATTATGGTGGACCGGAGGGATTCGATCGAGTAATTGATTTACTGTTAGATGCCTGCGAGGGTTTGTTGGAGTATGTTATCAGTCAGGAAGGCTTAAGGGTTGGTGGGAAGAAGGAAAGTTAGAAAATTGCGATCGACAGCTACTGTAAACTCTCGGTGTGATCGGAAACTATATTTTCTCTCTTCTTTGGAACTATAACTTAAATACTTCTGACAAATCTTCGCCTTAGTACGAGTAAGGCTGTAGGAGGAATAACAGTGATCAAAATTGTAAGTATAGAGAGCGGATTATTTCCACCCCCTCCCCCTAAAAGGATACTGGGAAACAGAGCAAAAGTTAAGCTTGTCAAGACAAAATGGGGAGCATTGATACTCAAAGCAGCAATTGGCAGCAGAATAGAGGGATACCAAGGCATTAGCCAAGGTGTAGCAAACAAAAACAAACTAAGAGTTATCCATCCAATATCTGATACCAAGTTGGTTTCAGAATAGTTGCTGCGGAAGTATGATTTAAGTAACGTCACTAGGTAGTAAATCATCCAGATACAATAGGAAAAAACTTTAAGGAAGGATAGGATACTTTGGCGGGTTTCAAAAGTTATATTTGGGAAGAAGTTCAGACATAAATTTATCAGGTGGTGAAACGAGCGAGCTGTAACCAAGGCTACTCCTGGATTTAACAAACTTTTCCAAGCTGCAACTGTTGGTAAAAAGCTATAAGTTATGACTGTAATTATTAATAAAGAAAGTAGGGATACTGCTGCTAAATCTCTCCACCGACGCTGCTTGCAGAGGAAAACAAAAACTAAGGGAAACCAAATTAGAGGTAATGTTTTTACTAGAAAACCCACCCAAATTGGTAAAATTGCCAAAACATAACGTTGGTAATAAATACATCCTATAAAAACAATCAATGTATTAGCCAGCAAAACGTCAAGATGAGCATTAACTATCTGCTCGTTCAAGAGCATTGGATTGAGTAGATATGCCATTGCGATCAGGCTACGGTTCTCGGGATTTTTGAGTAATCGCCAAATCAAGTAAGCATTTAGTATATGTACGCATAAACATATTATTTTAAAGAAATAAATTCCCACTAACGGGCTAATGGGTACTGCAAGTGCTGATACCGAAAAAAAGAACAGAGAAACCGGGCCGTATGTGGAAGTTTGAAACCAGTGCATGAACGGGGATAAGCTAGAGACAAAGCTATCAGACGTATTCAAGTAAGGATTGATTTTATTTAAGCTCATTACTCCGTAATGCAAGTACATATAAATGTCATTGCTTTGGGGATAAGCTATGAGGGCAATGGCCAGAAAGGGGATTGCATACTTACAAATGTCTAGAAAGCTGGAACTTGTTTGCTTTTTTTGACTTAACCAGATAATATATGTAACCGTTGCTACCAAGTAGGAACCGTTAATTATAAGTCGGATGAGACTGAAACCGCTGGAAGGGAAATCGTTATAGTTTTCTCCACCCTGTAAAACGCTGTAATACTTGGTGATTCCCATTGATGTCATGGCAATACAGAAAATTATGGAAGCTGCTAATGCTGCTGCATATAGAATTTTCTGATTTTTTAAGTAATTGTTGACCATGATGCTATTTATTCAGTGTGGTAAGTAAGCGCAGGTAATTTTCTTGCCCGATCGCGTTGGCGGTTATCTGACTAAATGGTGTTCCATCGCAAAGCGAACGAGTTCTGCTCGGTTGTTGCTTTCAGTTTTTCTGAACAAGCTGCTGACGTGCTTTTCGATAGTTCGAGGGCTGAGGTGGAGCCTGGAACCTATTTGAATATTAGAAAGACCTTCTGTCAGCAAATCTAGCACTTGTCGCTCTCGCTGAGTCAAAGTCGGAGCATTTTGGCTGGGAGATGCCCGTGAAGCGGAGCTATCCCGTAGGGAATCGCCTGTGTTTGACTTTGGAGTTAAAAAATCTGCTTCTGGCTTGTCATTGCCTCTGCTGGGTGCCTCTGTTGGGGTCGGTTCGGGTTCCGGGGAACGAGAGGGGGCCTGAGCGATTAGAGCGTAGCGATCGAGCAAAGAGCGAATAACCGCCCCCAATTCCTGGAGTTCAAAAGGCTTCGCCAGATAATTGTCGCACCCCATCTGATAGCCGCGAATCCGTTCCTGCGTGCTCGTGCGTTCCGTCAAAAAAATCACCGGCAGCAAGCGGAAAGCGGGACGAGTCCGAACTCGCCGCACGAATTCGTAGCCATCCATCTCGGGCATTGTAATGTCGGTAACAATCAAGTGGGGCTGAAATTCATCTACCAGGCCTAAAGCTTCTTTGCCGTTCTCAGCAGCGATTACAGAGTATCCGGTAATTTCTAGATAATCAGTAATTGACAAGCGAGTCGCGAAATCGTCGTCAGCAACCAGAATAGTTAATGGCATGAGGGAATTAAAAATTAAACATTAAAAGTGACTAATTTCACTTTTAATGTTTAATTCTACTGTTTAATTCTCTTGATAACTTGCAGTTAAAGTAGCCGGTTGTCCTAATTTGCCCTCCAAAGCTACGCCGCGCCCGTTGGCTGCCAAATGCCGCAGAGTTTTGTAAATTGTCTCGATTTGCTCTGGTCTTCCTGCTTTTTTTGCTAGTTCTGCTACAGACAGAGGTTTTTGGGCGTCTTTGAGCACTTGCAGTACCCGTTGCTGCAAGTCCAATACAGCAGCGGCCGCTTTTTTGCCTGCTTCAACCCCTGGCTGGTGATAAGCATTGACATTCACCAAGGAACCGTAAAAACCTACGGCTCTTTCGTAGAGGGCGATTAATGCTCCTACTGTCCGAGGGTTGACTTGGGGGATTGTGACAGTAATTGAATCTCGGTGATTTTCGTACAAAGCTTGTCGAGTTCCCTGCAACAAACCAGACAAATAATCTCCCGAAGTGACGCCGGTTTCTACTTCTGGGGAAATGCCTTGCCTGTCTTGCAAAACTTCGATAAATGTTAGGAAGAAATTCGGCACGCCGTCTCGCAGTTGCTGGACGTAAGCGTGTTGGTCGGTGGTGCCTTTGTTGCCGTAAACTGCGATTCCTTGATGAACTGTATTGCCGTCTAAATCTTCCTGTTTGCCGATCGATTCCATGACTAATTGCTGCAAGTAGCGGCTGAACAATAGCAGTGAATCTTTATACGGCAAAACTACCATGTCTTTTTCGCCACGTCCGTTGCAGGCAAAATACCAACTCATGGCTAAAAGGGCGGCGGGATTGTTTTTAATGTCGGGAATCCTGGTAGCTTCGTCCATGACTTTAGCGCCGTCGAGCATCGCCCGAATGTCGATGCCTTGCAAAGCTGCTGGCAAAAGTCCAACTGCTGACAATTCGGAAGTGCGTCCTCCCACCCAATCTGCCATTGGAAAAGTGGTAATCCAGCCTTCGGATTTGGCTAATTTGTCTAGTTGGCTGTCAACTCCGGTGATGGCAATTGCTTGTTTGGCAAAATCCAGTTTTTCGGCGGCGAAGGCTTTTTGAACTTCGATCATACCGTTGCGGGGTTCGGGGGTGCCGCCGGATTTGGAGATAGTAATTACTAGGGTGCTGGCGAGTTTGTCTTTGATTTTGTTAAGAATGCGATCGATCCCAGCCGGATCTGTGTTGTCGATAAAATGTATTGCTAGGGGCGGAATGTCTGGGGATAAAGCTTCGGCGACAAATTGGGGGCCGAGGGCGGAACCGCCGATGCCGATCGAAATTATGTCGGTAAATTGCGGAGCAAAGGGCGGTTTAATATCGCGGTTTTGAACTTTCTTGACAAATGCTTCGACTTGTGCTATCCCTTCGACTATTTCTTGTTTTAATTCTGGAGTGGGAGCTAAATCGGGGTTTCGCAGCCAGTAATGGCCCACCATGCGGTTTTCATCGGGATTGGCGATCGCACCTGCTTCCAAAGCTGCGATGTCTTTAAAAGCTTTGTCAAATTTGGGCTTCAGTGCTGCTGCGAAAGCGTCGTCGAATCCCATGCGGCTGATATCGAGGTAAAGTCCCAATCCCTCGTGATAGTAAAGCCAGTCTTGATAGCGTTGCCAGAGTGCTGCGGCGTCCATAGGAATTCTCTACAATTTTTTTAATGTTCGATCGGCGTCGTCAGGAATCCACCAATTGTAGTTTAAAACGATCTGATGTACGGCTTTTGCAGAATCCCAATAAATTTAAGCATTAGTCGTCTGAAGGCAGCCGGAACCGAAGGCAGGCAGAGCTTTCGGCACAATTAAACAATAAAAATATGACTTGGGCAACACTCTTAGTAGGTAGATCCCTCATTAAAGATCGCACCCCATAGATAGATCGAACCGGCACAGAGATTTAAGTGTAATCGGGGTTGGGCTTTGACCCCTCGTTTAACAATATTCAAATTCGGGCGATCTGGATGTGTAAAATAGGCATTGCGGTCAGGTTAAATATACTTTTAGCTGTCACTCAATAATCGGCTAAAAATATAATTAACAACTGTCAACTATCTGAAGTGTAGTATAATATACAGATATTAGAATTAAAGTGCTATCCACTATGCTTGCTCTATCTCCCGAATTAAAAGAAAGGTTAGCAACTCCGCTTAAAATCGGCGATTTTGAAGTTAAAAGTCGCGTCCTGCAATCGCCCTTATCCGGCGTTACCGATTTGGTATTTCGCCGCCTGGTGCGCCGCTACGCGCCGGATTCGATGATGTACACGGAAATGGTGAACGCTACGGGTTTGCACTACGTGAAGCAACTGCCGAGAATTATGGAAGTTGACCCGAACGAGCGCCCGATTAGCATTCAATTGTTTGACTGCCGGCCGGATTTCTTGGCAGAAGCGGCGCAGAAAGCAGTGGCAGAAGGAGCAGATACTGTTGATATTAATATGGGCTGTCCGGTTAACAAAATTACTAAAAACGGAGGCGGTTCTTCCCTGCTGCGAGACCCGGAAACGGCCGAGGCAATTGTGCGGGCTGTTGTGGAAGCGGTAGATGTTCCTGTCACCGTTAAAACTAGGATTGGTTGGACTGACAAAGAAATTAATATTTTGGAATTTGCGAAGCGGATGGAAGATGCGGGAGCAAAAATGATTACCGTGCACGGCCGCACTAGATCGCAAGGTTACACCGGCCCGGCAAAATGGGAGTGGATTCGCCGAGTTAAAGAAGTTTTATCGATTCCAGTTATTGCTAACGGGGATATTTTTTCAGTAGAAGCAGCGATGCGATGTCTGGAAGAAACCGGCGCTGATGGAGTCATGTGTTCGCGGGGAACTTTGGGCTATCCTTTTTTGGTGGGAGAAGTTGATTATTTCTTGAAAACTGGTGTGGAAAAGATACCTCCGACACCAATTGAACGTCTCGAATGTGCTAAAGAACATTTGCGGGCATTGTGGGAATATAAAGGTGAAAGCGGTGTCTCCCAAGCGCGCAAGCACTTAACCTGGTATGCTAAGGGTTTCCCCGGCGCTGGGGAATTGCGGGGCGTGTTGGCTGTGGTAGAAACTGTTGAACAAGGTTGCGATTCGATCGATCGCGCGATCGAGCAATTGCCCGCATAAACCTTACCCGCAGATGTCAACTAAGGATTACAGAAACAAAATTTACCTCTGCGGGCTAAGATTTAAGACACAGTTAAAAATTTGTGTGTGGGGGAAAGCATGGATTCTTTAAAAGGGCGAGATTTATTAAGTCTGGCAGATTTAAGCATTGACGAATTAAATTATTTGCTGGATCTAGCAGCCAGTTTAAAATCGGGAATGGTCAAGCTGAAACGCAATAAAGTTCTCGGCTTGTTATTTTCCAAAGCTTCAACGCGAACGCGGGTAAGTTTTACGGTAGCAATGTATAAATTGGGAGGGCAAGTGATTGACCTCAATCCCAACGTTACACAAGTCAGCCGCGGCGAACCTTTGGTAGATACAGCCCGGGTTTTAGACAGATATTTAGACATTTTGGCGATTCGGACTTTCGAGCAAAAAGATTTAGTAACTTTTGCCAATTATGCGAAAATTCCTGTAATTAATGCACTGACCGATGACGAACATCCATGTCAAGTGCTGGCGGATTTAATGACAGTTAAAGAGTGTTTTGGCAAGCTAGAAGGATTGACGCTGACTTATTTTGGCGACGGTAACAACATGGCAAATTCGCTGATGTTGGGCTGTGCAATGACGGGGATAAATGTCAGAATTGCTTGCCCTGACGATTTCAAACCGAATCTTGAGATTGTGGAAAAAGCTAAGGCAATTGCTCAGGGAAAAACAGAAGTTACTGTGACTGCTGATGCGGAAACTGCTGCTAAGAAGGCTCAAGTGATTTATACTGATGTTTGGGCGAGTATGGGACAGGAAGAGGAAGCAAAAATCAGGATTCCTTTGTTTGAACCCTATCAGGTGAATGAACAATTGCTGAAGTTAGCAGATAAGAATGCAATTGTATTGCACTGTTTGCCCGCACACCGGGATGAAGAGATTACCGATGCAGTGATTGAAGGCAGTCAATCCCGCGTTTGGGATCAGGCAGAAAATCGGATGCACGCTCAGCAAGCTTTGCTCGCAAGCATTCTGGAAAGCGATTAGGAATTAGCTAAAAATTAGTCGGTCGGGGGATAAAATCGACCTGCTCGCTACTTTTTGCAGACCGCTTCCGTTATCATTTCATTGGAACGAGGATTATTTGCAACCAGCCTGTAATTATCCGTTTCAACCATAATTAATTGCAATCTCTTAAGTAAAAGAAATGAATCACATCACTCCGACAGACTTACTCGAAAATCTCAAATGGCGATATGCCACCAAACAGTTCGATCCAGCCAAAACAATTGCTCCAGAAATCTGGACAGCTTTAGAAGATGCGTTAGTGTTAACACCATCTTCTTATGGGCTTCAACCTTGGAAATTTCTGATTATCACCAGCTCGGAACTTAAAGAACAGCTCAAGCCCCTCTCCTGGAATCAGTCACAGGTTACTGATTGCTCTCATTATGTCGTGTTCGCGATTAAAAAGAATCTCACTGCCGAGGATGTCGATCGCTTTATAGCTCGCACTGCCGAGCTGCGGCGCGGGACTGTAGAGGAAATGGCAGGATATCGGAGTCTAATCGTCAGTGACTTGGTGGATGGTGCCCGCAGTTTTAATATCAATCAATGGTCAACGCACCAAACTTATATTGCACTGGGCAACTTTATGACCAGTGCTGCATTGCTTGGTGTTGACACCTGTCCAATGGAAGGAATTGAACCTGTCAATTACGATCGCGTGTTGGGTCTTTCTGCAAAAGGCTTTACTACCGTCGTAGCTTGTGCGGCTGGCTATCGCTCTGAAGCAGATAAGTATGCTTCACTCGCAAAAGTAAGATTCCCTAAGTCAGAAATCTTAGAAACTTTATAGAACCCATTTGGTATCTTCTTGAGCGAACTATATGGTTTTGAGGGGATCGTTTTACCAGAGGATTTAATACCAGAGTCAGGACTTTAAGCTAACAGGCATCAAACCAGATACAACCTAGATACCTCAAAGGCTTGTGAGACAACAAAAAGATCCTAAATGGGTTCTATAAACCCGGGATACGCTGTAAGTCGATCGCAATAGTGCACCTCGGCGCACCCTAAAAAGATATTAAGAGGCTCCGAAATTCACTTTTGTGACTTCACCGGCGACAACATTAACAGTTTGTTGAATTTGACTACCGTCAACTTTCAACTGATAAGTTCCCGGAGAAAGCTCGATCGCCCCAAACCATCCTTTACCATCGGCGCGCAGTTGACGCACCTTTCCTGCAGCATCGATCGACTGCAATGTCAAGCTCGCACCGTCGCAAGTTTGAGCGCACCGCTGCAAATTTCCGGCGATCGCACCTGTAGTCGGCCGCGACTTCCAAGGCATATCGGGAACGGCTGCTGCTGTCGCCCACACAGGCTGAGTTTCATAGGTTTTGCCCGTCGCAGCATCAACGTATTGACTCGGCACAGAAAGCGCGGTATAAAACAAATCGTTGCTTTGGGGAACGTATTTCCAAGGCTGGCGGGGCAAATCACCGCTACCGCCCGATCGCAGTTCCACATTCGTGTACACGTTGCTGCTAGCGTAGGAATAGAGCACCGTACCTGCGACGTGATTTCCTTTCGCAGAAGGCTGTTCGGCGCGACGAATCTGGCCTAGGGTGTCTTCGATGTAGTTGAGGTAATTGCCGGGGCCGATCGCAATTTGACGGTTGTACTGGTGGTCTTTGGCGAACTCGATCCAGTGGTCATAAGCGAGTTTTTGCGATGGTTTGTACTCGCGCTGGTAAGTCATCGGCATCGCCATGTCTACGATCCCTTCTTCCAGCCAACCGCGCCAGTCTTGCAATACTTCTTTGTAAGGCTGCGTTTGATACCACCCTGTCTCGTTTTGCGGGCCGTCTCCCCAGGCGATCGTGGCGGCGGTAATTTTAACACGCGGTTTGATTGCAAGGCTTTCTACATAAAGCTTCCGCACTAAATTTGTCACCTGATCGCGCCGCCACTGCATCCACACGGGATCGGTGGGTGCGGGTTTGCCCGATCGACCTGTTTGCTGATTGAAACGGGCGATCGCAGTCGGATTGTAGCCCCAAGTCGGCCCACCGTAGCGCACATAATCCAACTGTACGCCGTCCACATCGTAGCGCTTGAGCAAGTCCAAATAGACGGAAACAGTATAATCTACGGCGTCTGGATGGCCGGGATCGAGGAAACCGGGTGATTCCCCCCCGTAAGTCAGCATTGCCCAATTGTCGCGGCCCGGGGCCGAAGGCCCGTGTTGTTGCCAAACGTGACCGGCGGGAAGTTTGCTGCCCGAAACCACTGGCAGCGTCACCATCCAAGCGTATACTTCAATTCCTGCGGCGTGGGCTTTGTCAATCACATCTTGCAGTGGATCGAAACCGGCCGGAACGTTGGGATCGAGGGTGCGGGGTTCGATCGCACTCGTGTAAAAGGCATCGCCACGGCGGCGGACTTGGGCGACGATCGCGTTGGCATTTGCCCGCTGCGCGTCTGCGATCAATTTTGTGACTTCTTGAGGGGTTTTGAAGCCGGGGTTGAAGGCGTCCACCCAGAAGGCGCGAAATTCGGCGGTTTGGGTTTGCGGGGGCATAGTTGCGATCGCCCGGGAGGGGAACCAGTTTGAGAACCAACCAGGAGTCAGCAGAAAACTAATTGTTAAGCCAATCAGGAACAAGCTTGACAAAAAGAATGTTTTGGTATTTCGCATCAGAAATGTGTGAGAGAGCGTTTAACAGTCCTTTAAGGACTTTTGGTTTGAGCGTCCGCTTGACATTTTCGCACAATGGTACATTAAGTGGGCAGATCAGTAAATAGTTGAGTAATACCACTGGGAGAGTCGAGAATGAGATTAAAATTGACCTCGGCAAAATGGGCGATATTTTCCGATCTTTCAATATAGCGGTTGAGCCAGTAAATTGAATCCGCTACACCACTTAACATTGTTTTACAGGCTAAATAGGGTTTTAATGATTTTCATTTTGGCTGTATCAATGCCGCATTCAAGTTTGGAAATTGGACTGAGGGTTTTCCACTTGCCTTTATTCGCGGTGAAGATAGCATCGGCTGTTTTTTCGGCATCAATATTTTCAAAGCCGCCTATTTTATTAGTTGATAAGTAATTGAGGCGATCAAAAATTTCATCTCTTGATGCACGTTTCACACTAACCGCTTCAGGAGGTGGCGGTGGTGGTGGTGGTGGCGATATAGAAAACACTTTAGTAATACAATCTAATCTCGCCTTACTCAAACCACATGGTAGCTTAGTCAGAGGGATAAAATCTGACCATTGCTCCCGGTTAGAAGCTAAAATTTTATTGGCAGCTTCAACTGGTTTTACATTCTTCCACTTCTGTTCTTTAACTAAGTATTCAAGTGCAGCTATAATAGTATCTTTTGATGCTGTACTCAGATTGACTTGGGGATTTGCTTCTCGCGCTAGAATCTTCGCTTGTTCAATATTTGATGGTTTTGGGTCAATGACAATACACCATACTAAATCTAATTTGGCTTGTTGAGCTACGGCATAGACAAAGTGATTGCTCACAACTTGATACTGATAGTCGCCTGTTTCTTTAACGATAATCGGAATCCAATTGCGATTACCTGCTTGCAATACGGCTTCGGCGGCTCCGGCAATGATAAACTCTGACTCAGAGCAGGGTTCTGCTGACTCAATTTTAGATAACTTCAAGTGCATTAACTTACCGATGTTCTCAGAATTACTCATACAAAAAATACTCCTTCGCTAATTTTAAGTAATATTCAGCAGCCTTCTTGTGTTGAAAAACCGCGGGTGTTCTAGAAAAAGCTGCACTTGAAACAACTTCATATTCGGGAACAGTGAATATAGTTGGGTCAATCACCGTTTTTGTAGATTTAGGCCAATAATAGGGTAACAAATTAGGATCTAGAAAAGAATTTTCACCTTTTTTAACTGTAAGAATTGCTTTAATTTCTACAGTTGATTTTTTCTTGGAAGCCTCGGTTTCTTTGTATCTATTGAAAAAGATAGGCAAGGGAATAGGACCACCGTCCTCCCTCAGCTTCTTAACTTCAGGTAAGAATTCTTTAATCACTTTAGCAGCATTTTTTAAAGATGAAAAGTTATTGTGTTCTGTTGGCATGAGGATTACATCGGAAGCTCTTACAGAGCTTTTACTAAAAAAAGTCCAATTTGTAGGCGCATCTATTAATATGTAATCATAATTGCCAACAAAAATATTAAGTAAATCTCGCAGTTGTTCTGAACCTTTCTCAATTTTTGCTTCATACTCATAACTCATGAACTTCGATAACCCTGAATCAGATGGGATTACATCAAACATCTTAACTAATTGACCCGCTTTATTCTTCAGATTAAATGGTTGAATAGTTTCTTTAACATTCAATGATCCAGGAAGCAGGCAATCAGATAATTTGACTTTTCCCTCCTGTAAGCCTAATGAATCTGTTAAATCTCCTTGTTGGGGATCGAAGTCAACAACAAGCACTTTTTTATGCTGTTGTCGAAGAATCGCAGCCAAATTGATTGTCGTGGTAGTTTTTCCCACGCCTCCCTTATCATTATAGATGCAAATTGTTAAAGCTTTGGGTGGGTTTTCCAGCAAGTTCTTAATTCTAGTAATAATTTTAATAATATTATCTTTGGTTATCCTCATGCAGTCAGTAGCAGGCAATACGATTTTACCATGTTTACGGAATAGCTGGATATCTGTTGAGTTAGTGATAATACCCCATTGAGATGTTTGGCACTTAGGAGCAAGAAGATAACCTGTTATCTGTTCTTTAGCTTTTTTGTACGTGGGAGTACCTTCTGCTAAGTTCATGATTGCCTTTCCTGATACTCTCCCTTTTACTTCAATGATTAAGTATGGGTTAATCTTAGCCACTGAAAATTTATCATCAGCGTGATTCTTGCGAGCAGCAAAATCAGCAGTGCCCTTCCCTGTTTTAAACTGTTGTACCCACTCATCAGATGTGAATCCCAGTGCATTTAGAAGGCGTTTGACAAATCTATCTTCGACTTCTGGCTCTTCTGCATTCTCTGAAATACTATCTAAAACTTCATTCCAGTTGATAGTTGTCATGATTTAGACCTAGATACTTAAGTAAAATCATAACGCTTGGTTTGAGTTTGTGTCATCGTTAGCTACCTCCCGATCTAGCTATATGAACAGTCAACATACTTTTGGAAAAGTTATATATTGTCGAATGCGCTTGACTTTTTTGCATATGGGTGAAAATTTAGGCGAAAATAAACTGAACTGGCGATCGCACTTTTTGAACAAATGATAGTACCGCACTTTCAAACGCTAGCCCTTCCGGGTAACAGCTACTCAACTGCAAGCAATTTACTCGATCGAGTAGATGGCTGGCGCCAAGAAGCAACCCGGAAGTTGCAGCAAAGCCAGAGAGGAGAAAAGGGACAATTTTTAACACCTTCCTCAGTCGCAAGTTTGATGGCGGGAATGTTTGAATTTAACTGTCCCGATATATCGCTTTTAGATGCCGGCGCTGGTATTGGTTCCCTGTTAGCAGCCGTTGTTTGCGAACTTTGTCAGCGCCAAAACAAACCGCGTAGTCTGCACGTTACAGCTTATGAAATTGACATTATTTTGATTGAATACCTCAATCAGACTTTAGAATTATGCAGTATTGAATGTCAGCGTTTGGGGATATCTTTTACCTGTGAGGTTCGCGACATTGATTTCATTCAAGACAGCGCCGATATGTTGCAGCCCAATCTATTTACAGAACCAGTAAAGCGGGAATTTACCCATGCAATTATCAATCCTCCCTATGCCAAGATAGACGCTAAATCCCAAGCCCGAACCTTGCTGCGTTCTATAGGACTAGAAACCAGCAATCTCTACGCTGGCTTCACAGTTGCTGCTGCTCACCTGCTCAAACCAAACGGTGAATTAGTATCGATTACTCCCCGCAGCTTTTGCAACGGTTTATACTTTCGAGATTTCCGCAAAGTATTCCTTCAAATGATGGCTTTACGCCAAGTACACATCTTTGAATCCCGACAGTTGCCATTTCGCGATGATGGCGTGCTGCAAGAAACTATCATTGTGCGCGCCACCAAACAAATAGAACAGCCAGATACTGTACTAATTACCTCAAGCAGCAGCATGGACGACGACCTAGTTTTGTCTCACCAACTGCCCTACACCGCCCTAATTAATCCCAAAGATTCCGAGCAATTTATTCGGATTTTACCGGATTCTGTCAGCCAGAAAGTAGTCGAGCAAATGGCTCAATTTACTTGCCTCCTAGAGGAATTAGGCTTAACAGTTTCCACCGGAAAAGTTGTAGATTTTCGTGTTCGCTCTGACTTGCGGCTAAAACCGGAGAACGGTACAGTTCCGCTGATTTATCCCGCACACTTCTGGGCTGGCGGTGTTGAATATCCCACAGCCACGAGAAAGCATCAAGCTTTAGCTGTCACGGAAAAAACTGTTGCACTCCTCGTACCTAACGAACATTATGTTTTGAGCAAGCGCTTCTCCTCAAAGGAAGAGAAAAAGCGAATTGTTGCAGTTGTCTGGGATGCCAATAAAATTAATAGTTCTAGCGTGGGTTTTGAGAACCATTTGAATTACTTTCACCAACAGGGACGCGGATTAGACCTCATCCTGGCGCGGGGATTGGCCGTTTATCTAAATTCGAGTTTGGTAGATGCGTTTTTTCGACTGTTCAACGGACACACTCAAGTTAATGCTACGGATTTACGCAATTTGAAGTATCCTACTGTAGAGCAATTACTTTTACTTGGCGCTCAAATAGGAGAAATATTTCCTACACAGCGGGAGATTGATCAACTTGTCGAGACACAACTGCTTAACGCGACAAATCCGTTAGAAAATAGCCCAATCACAATCAAGAACCGTATTGATGAATCTCTAGAAATACTTGCAGCGCTGGGTTTTCCAAAAGATCAGCTTAACGAACGTTCCGCCTTAACCCTTCTGGCTTTGCTTGACCTCAAGCCAAAGGATGCTTGGGAATTGGCAAAATCTCCACTTCGGGGAATCACACCAATTATGGAATTTATGGATCGGGAGTACAGTAAAAAATATGCACCAAATACGCGGGAAACTGTGCGCCGTCTGACGGTACATCAGTTTCTAGATGCAGGTTTAATTGTTGTTAATCCTGACAGTCCCGAATGTCCGGTGAATAGTTCAAAAACTGCATACCAGATAGAAGAAACTGCTTTGGAACTGCTGCGAACCTATGGCACTTTTGATTGGGACAAGAATCTTCGCGCTTACCTAGATCATTTTAAAGGAGAAAAAATTTTGCATGGTTATTCCAAAAATAGAAATATTTGTGAGTCCGAAGGATGCTAAAATGCACAATTTATATGGCAGCCGCTGGCATCGGAATGGCATATACTGTGATGCAAGCGGTTTAATTGACCGGAATTGTCGATCGCACTCAGTAAATCAAATAAGTAACTAGGTAAAATATCTCTGCAATGGAAAAAAAGCATAACGCTGGATTGTGGGTATCAGTATTGTATTTCGCTCAAGGTCTCCCTTACACCGTCGTTAATTTAATGTCGGTGATTTTTTTGAAAGGTATGGGAACCAGCAACGAGCTCATCGGATTGACAAGTCTTTTGTCTTTTCCCTGGGTTTTAAAAGGTTTGTGGGGCCCAGTGGTTGATTTGTATTCCACCAAACGCAAATGGATTTTAACAACCGAAATAATTTGTGCTTTTCTGTTTGCTTTCCTAGCTTTTGGCGTATTAACGCCGGCACCGATTATTATATCGCTTGTTATCTTTACCGCGATCGCCTTTGTGTCCGCTACTCACGACATCGCCATTGACGGATTTTATTTAAACACTCTCAATAAAGACCAGCAAGCCTTGTTTGTCGGGGTTCGCAACACGGCTTATAGAGGTGCTGTCATTGCCGGTAGCGGTGTATTGGTGTTCTTAGCCGGGAAACTGGCCGAACAGCATTTAGTCACCGGAAATACAGGCGACACCAAAATATATCAAAACATTCCACTGTCACTTTTCGGTTCGGATTTTAGCGTGTCTGCGCTTAACTACGGATGGGCGACAGCCTTTGGCATTTGTGCGATTATGTTTGTGCTGATATACCTCTTTCAGCGGTGGTATCTTCCCTATCCTAGAAATTACGATATGGAATCCGACACCCCCCAACAAACAACCAGCTTTATCGAAGCATTCAAAACCTATTTTAAGCAAGATAAAATAGGTTGGATTGTGGCTTACGTCTTGATTTTTCGATTGGGCGATGCCTTGACGTTTAAAATGGCTCCGCCATTTTTGATGGATAAAGTAGAGAAAGGAGGATTAGCAGTTTCTACGTCGGATATGGGCTTATTATCCGGTACTTTAGGGGTAATGTTTCTGTTAATTGGAGGGTTGCTGGGCGGCTATTTGATTGCTAAACAAGGATTGAAAAAATGGATGTGGCCGACGGCAATTTTGCAAAATTCGACTAACGTGCTGTATTGGCTGTTGGCAATCAATCAACCGGGGATTGAATGGGCTTATGCTGTAAACTCGATCGAGCAATTTACTTACGGACTTGGCGTAGCTGCCTATACAGTTTTCTTGATGCGGACTGTCCGCCCTGAATACGAAGCATCTCACTATGCAATTACAACTGCTTTTATGGCCGCAGGAGTGCTGATTCCGGGCGTTTTTAGCGGCTACTTGCAGGCGAATCTCGGCTATCAAAATTATTTTTTGATGAGCGCGCTGGCTGTGATTCCCGGTATGCTGACGATTTTCTTTCTGCCCCTAGAAGATGAGAAAAAATTAGCATCCATGCCCCGACCTGGACTGGACGATTTCGATTAATATCAAGTCCGGTCGCTATAACTATAAGATTCGGGCGGGGGTGGGTTTACCAATATCTGCACTACTTTTTCGATATTCCACCGCACCTGCCCCTACAAGAATATGGATGTTTTTAATCACTAACTGGTATAAATTGTGCGTGCCTTCATAAGATAAAATAAGGACACAACATTGTTGTGTCCCTACCCAATATCTGTATTGCCAGCCGCCAACTAAATTGAAATAAAGTCACTAGCTGTTAGGGGACTACTTGAAAGGCCGGGAATACTGGCAAGAACTTCGCCGTTACTGGCAATTTCGATCGTCGTTATAAAATCGCCTGGAGTAACTCTCAGTTGGTTAAAGCTCAAACCTCCGCTCAAACCGATTAAATCTTGACCCTTTTGAAAGTCTATAAGTGTATCTGTACCGGCACCTACTCCTAACACAAATACGTCGCGTCCAGCCCCACTGATTAAGAGATCCGCACCCGCTGCACCAATGAGTGTATCGTTTCCTTCTCCCCCGCTCAAATTGTCATCCCCTTTGCCGCCTAATAGCAGATCGTTGGCGCTGCCACCGCTGATAATATCGTTGCCTTTGTTGCCGCTGAGGGTGTCGTCTCCCCCATTGCCAGTGATAATATCGTCCCCTGCGAAACCTGATGCGGTATTGTTAGCATCGTCGCCTACTAAATTATTAATTTGGGAGACATCCAGAGCAGTTTGCATTGCCACAACGTTTGCTAAAAAGGAGGTTCCCGGAGTGGTTCTTAATTTCTCTAAACTGCTGCGGGATTCCAGCGATGTTCCCAAGGCGGGCAGTGTAAAGTCTAAGCCAGCTAACAGCTCTAAATAATCGGAATCTGTGAAAGTGAAATTAGGGCTGCTCAACTGGTCTACAGAAATTTCTGTCTGAGTCAAGCCGGGAGGAGGATCGGTTAACAAACCGCTTTGCGTGTGCTTGTCCAAGACCAGTAGCGGGTTGATAATCGGGTCAGTAAATTTTTGAAGAACTACTTTCCCGGGGATAAAAGCTTCTCCTCCCAAACTCACAAAATCGCCGCTAACTATGTAGTGAGTTACATTTTTTCTGGCGCCGACTTTCTGCTTGAATGTATTGACTGTACTCTGAGCAACTCCGGGAGAATTGAAGGTGACAACATCTCCAATAGTAGATGTAAATTCGGTCGCGGCTAGTTGCGTTATGGCGCCGCCTAAGCTGTGTCCGAGAATGTCTGGTGGCAAGCGACTGGGGTTTTTTGCTGTGTCTTGACTGATTTGGGTCAACCAATTTCCTAACGCTTGTTTGTTGGCTTCAAATTGGTTGAAACCTGTGCCGCGCGGGTCTGCGTTGGCAATATCGTCTACGGGCGAGTCGGTGCCGCGAAATACTAAAACGGGCGGTTTGTCTGGGGTGGTGGAAATTAAGCCGATCGCGTGAAATCCCGTCCCGGGATCGTCAAAGGTGCGATCGATTTGATAGCCAGCAGCACTCAAGCCTGTTTGAACTAAAGTTTGAAATTCGGGAGCGTCATCTATGTAAGCAAGTTGCTTGGCTATAGTTTCGTAAGCGGCGGGGGAGGAGGGCATATTTTTTTATTTCCTGTCGTTTGAGGGGGAATTAGTTTTTAACCTACTTAACTAAGTTTACTATAAACTTCGTTTATTGACCATCTTAATTGGTCATTTTTAGTAGCTTTTTAGGGGCAAATGGATAGAGATTTTTTAATACAAAAAAAACATCTCCGTACAAAACCCATGCAGGTTTCGCGCCACCAAAAATACAAATTTTGAGCACCCTAAAGCTATACAAAATCTACCCGCGTAATATCGCTGGCAACTACGCCTCTGAGAGTAGCAAGAATTTCCCCAGTAATCGGGATAGTAATTAAAGCTCCGTCAACACCTTGGGTTACTCTCACTTGAGGAAAAGTTAGACCCCTCGACAGTGTAATTAAATCTTCACTGTCTTGAAAATCTAAAATCACATCGGCTCCGCCACCTGATTCCAATACAAAGCGATCGCGCCCCGCACCACCAATTAAAAAATCGTTGCCCAACTCGCCGGAAACCAAATCATTTCCGTCGCCGCCCTCCAAATAATCGTTATCTCTGCCGCCGTACAAGAAATCGTCGCCATCACCACCGGTGATGCTGTCATTACCTCGATTGCCTCTGAGAGTATCGTTACCGCCGTTGCCGATAACTGTATCCTCTCCGGGGCCGCCGGTAGCAGTATTGTTCCGAGCGTCTCCTGATAAATAATTCGGTTGTAAGGGAGCTAAACCGTACTGCATTTGTCTGATTAACTGCACAAAAGAAAATTCTGGTGCTGTTCTCAAACTCTCTGCACCGCCTCTGGTTCTGATGGCGACTGACACATTGGGCAGGGCGAAATTCATCGCAGCGATAAACTCGTTAAAATCTGAGTCGTTGTTATAAGCAAATTCGGGACTGTTTAATTGTTCTACGGAAATTTGCCTCTGCAAAAAACCCACGGGCGGAGTAGTTAACAAATTTTCAGTTCGATGTTTTGCCAAAACAGTTAAGGGATTAATACTCGGATCGGTAAAACTTTGGATAAATACTTTACCCGGAATAAATGCTTCCCCAAACAAGCTGACTACATCTCCGCTGACAATGTAGTGAGTGACATTTTTGTTGCCTGCCCTGCTGAGATTTCTCCGAAAACTGGTGAATGTACTCGCTGAAACTCCCGGAGAGTTGAAAGTAAAGATATCGCCGGTCAGAGATGTGTATTGGCTTGCTACAATTTGAGCGACTGCTCCGCCCCAACTGTGCCCGATGACATCGGGCAATAATTGGTTGGGGTTTTTACCAGTATTTTGACCGATTTCTGTGAGCCAGTTTTGGATATTATCTTTGTTCTTTTCAAATTCAGGTAAACCAATGTCCCGCGAGTCTGAAAAGATAGCGTCGCCGTCGATGAAATCTGTACCTTTAAATACGAGGGCGGGCGGGTTTTCGGGATTGGATGAACCGAACCCGATCGCATAAAAGTTTGTTTCTGGGTCGTCGAATATGCGATCGATATAGTAGCCATTAGTATCTAGGAAACTGGAAACTTCATTTTGCGCGTTAGGTTTTTGATTCAAAAAAACAATTGACTTAGCCAGAGCTTCATAAACAGCAGGCGAGGCACTCATAATATTAGATTTTCTGTTAGTTGGTATTTGCGATCGCTCTCTTCTTGAGCTAATTGTCCAATGGCAGCCATTATAGCTGACAAGATTTGTATGGTACACTTGATAATATCAACTCAAGAATTAAGTTTTTGCGGTTATGGGTATTATTCGTCAATACATTGCTCCATTGATAGCGGTATTAGTATTTTTCGCGGCTCTGGTAGCAGTCAGTGCTCGCATCTTTTTGCCGGGTGACATGGCAGCCCCGGCACCGATTGAGGAAGCGATCCCCCAAAAGCAAGCGGCAGTAGTGAATCCAATTTTCTTGGGGCTAAATTATTCCGCTTTGCGTGTCCGGTGAGCTGATGTCTGCTCAATTAATACCGGGCTACGGGCTGCGCTCAGGATCTGGAGTCGATCAGGCAAAACTGGTAAAGTTTATGCACCGGACATATCGAGAGCTTTACCCGTATGGGGAATTGGGACATTTGGCTCAAACTGTCGAGCAGTATTTTTCTAACCAGACGCCGGTTTGGTGGGTAGAGTGCCAGAAAAACAGCCAGGAAGAGGCAGAAATTTTGCCGGTGCTTCGCTCGCAGTATCTCAATCCCCAATCTCAAGTCCAAAATCTCAACTCGGTTGTGGGATGTTTGTGGTTGGGAAATGCGATCGACCAAACCACCGGAGAACGCTACGCTCACATTTTTTTGCTGTACGTAGCACCGGAACATCGCCGTCTGGGGATCGGTGCAGCTTTAGTTATTCATGCTGAAAATTGGGCGCGCGAAAGGGGCGATCGGCAAATTGGTTTGCAAGTATTTCTGAGCAATCAGCCGGCGGTGAATCTCTATCAAAAATTAGGCTATCAAAGTCATTCCGTCTCGATGCTCAAGTCTCTTTAAAAAATAAAAGGTACTGTTTGTAGTAAAGACTAAGAGTCCTAATACTGAAATAAGCTAAAAACTTGGTGACTTTAGGGGAAATTAAGTCTTGACTACGAACTTTAAGGAAGACTGAAGTCCTCACTATGAACCACATGAGGCCTTCAGCCCTCCCTCGGGATACTTTTATTGGTATTATCCTAGTTGCTGTTGACCGTTGTCTGAGTTGCTCAGGAGCATCCTCAGTACGGTAAAGTTTTTTTATGAACAATAACGACTACTCCAACGCCCTTGATACTGACACGGAACTGGAAAGCCCTTTGGATCAATTTGACGACTCCCAACCCCCGCTGCCAGATCCCGAGGAAATGCTGCCTTTGCTGGAATCCCCGGAACCTCAGCACCGGATGATTGCGGCGCGGGCTTTTTGCGAACTGCAGGACGATCGAGCAATTTCGCATTTAATTAACTTGTTGAGAGACGGTTGCCCTTTGGTGCGGGTGAGCGCGGCTTATGGTTTGGGGCGAAATCCGAGTCCCGATGCTGTGGAACCGCTGATTCTTCAGCTCAACCGCGATTGGAACGGTTACGTTCGCAAAGGGGTAGTTTGGGCCTTGGGAAATTGCAGAGATCAGCGCGCTTTGCCATCTTTAATTGATGCTCTGAAAACTGATATTTCGGCGGTGCGTTTGTGGGCGGCGAGTTCTCTGGGTCAAATGGCAAAAGTTGGTTACTCTGTGGTGATTGCTGCGATTCCGCCGTTGATTGAAGCGCTGCGGGGAGATGCTGTGTCTGCTGTGCGAAGTAATTCCGCTTGGGCGATCGGGCAACTGGCCCGGGAATTGCCGAATAATATAGTGTACGCTGGGGCGATCGATGGTCTGATTGAAGCTTTAGAAGAAGATGAAGATATGGGCGTGCGGGAAGATGCTAAATCTTCGCTCTTGCGAGTCGGCGACCCGCGCGGATTGCAGATTATTGAAGATTTAGAAATGGAAGGACTTTTGTGATCTCCTTACCGCACTTAAACACCACATACTAATTCCCACTTATCAATTTCATCAATCCTAAGACAGAATTTGGTTTCAAAAAAATCTTTGCTTCGCCCCAGAGCAAAGACATTTTGATTAGCTTCCTCAATGCTATGCTCTATGACGCGCAGCCAACCATTGAAGACTTAGAAATTATTGACCCTTACGCCGCGCCGAGCGTTACTGGATTAAAAGACACTTACCTGGATGTTAAAGCCAAAATTACAGGCAACAAAACTGTGATTATCGAAATGCAGGTAATAAATGTAGAAGCTTTTACTAAACGGGTAGTGTACAATGCGGCCAAAACCTACGCAACTCAACTCAGACCCAGGGAAGGATACTCGAAATTAAATCCTCTAATTGCTTTAACAATTACAGATTTTATTCGGTTTGAAAATACAGAAAAATTTCTCACCCATTTTGTATTTAAAGAACTCCAAGAAAACTTCGAGTATTATAACAGAGAAATCGAATTAGTGTTTGTCGAACTGCCCAAGTTTAACCAAGAACTGGAAAAAGTCGAAAACATAATTCAAAGCTGGATTTATTTTATCAAAAATGCTCCTTTATTCGATGAAATTCCGGAAAAATTTGCATCACTGCCCGAAATTAAAACAGCTTTTTCCATCGCCAGCAGAACTAATTTAACCCTTAAGGAATTAGAGGAATTAGAAAAGCGGGAAATGTTTTTTGAAGACCAACGCGGTGCTGTTATTAAGGGGATGCAAGAAGGTCGCCAAGAAGGCCTAATTGAGGGGCAAACAGCATTAATCCTCTGTCTACTCGCGCGGCGCACTGGCGAAATCCCACCAGAAACTAAAACTCGCATTCGGCAGTTATCTCTCGAACAATTAGAGGATTTAGGAGAAATTTTGTTAGATTTTACCAGTCAAGAGGATTTGATAGCTTGGTTGGAATCGGCTTCAGCGTGAATTTATAACTTTTGCACTCCTGATACTAAATCAGGCTTTAATACCCCCTTCATTCTTTATTCGCCGCAGGCGGACTGTGTTTGTGTAATAGTGGTTTCAACCGCCGAGTTTCTAATCTAATAAGTCGGGTTCCCGGCGCACAATCATGTCATAAAGCGGTTGAAAGCTAAACCATCCCATGCGGTGAGACCCTACTTGTTGCTGTGTCAAACGGGCACATTCTGGCTTGATGAGAATGGGTTTTCCTGCAGCTTCGGCCATTAACTGCGCTTGACAAGAACGTTCCATTGCAATAAACCACCAAGCCGCTTCATCTACTGTTTGACCTACTGTTAACAGTCCGTGATTTTGTAAAATAATAGCTTTTTTCTCACCTAAAGTTTTGGCGATGCGTTTAGCTTCTTCGATTTCCAAAACCACTCCGGTGTAATCGTCAAATAAAGCTTGGTCTTCATAAAAAGAACAAGCATCTTGCGTCAGCGGGTCAAGCAGGCGGCCCAAACTCGACCAACTTTTGCCGTAGGGAGAATGAGCGTGGGCTGCTGCGATTACGTCGGGGCGGGCGCTGTGCACTTGGGAATGAATGGCAAATGCTGCTTCGTTTACGGGTTTATTTCCTTCAACAACTTCGCCTTTGTGGTTGACTAAAATTAGGTCGCTGACTCGAATTAAACTAAAGTGCATTCCAAAAGAATTGACCCAGAAATGGTCTAGGTGTTCGGGGTCGCGGACGGTGATGTGTCCGGCAATTCCTTCGCTGAATCCGAAGCGGGCAAATAATCGAAATGCGGCGGCTAAACGCTGTTTGCGGTGGCGGCGTTCTTCTTCAATTGAGTTGAATGTTGGGGGTTGAATGGTGACTTTGGGGATTTTTATTGCAACCATATATTTTATTAGTGAAAAGACAGGAGGCTCTGCCTCCGAATCGGCATTCCCAGTCAGAGACTGGGAACGAGATAATTGGGAATTGTGGGACAGGCATCTTGCCTGCCCTACTGACTGGCGACTTCACTAAGGCGCAAACCTGCGATGTTTTTGCAGTCAAAGGTAGCGTTGTTGCCGGGGCGACGTTCTATTAATTCGAGAATTTGTCCGGCGGGGTTTTGCAGAAACCACTGGGTTAATGAGCCGGAGTTTAGAGGATGCTCTGATAGCGGTTTAAAGTTTTTATTTTGCCATATCTTAGCAGCATTCTGCACGTTTTCAACTCGAATCGCTACGTGGTGAACTGCTTCTAATCCTCTTTCTTGCTGGAAGCGGTCTGTTTGGTCGCCCGGTGCGTGGGGCGCATCTAATACTACTAAGCCGCCGGCTGGCATTAATAAGGTCATTAAATGCAGCCACAAGTCGGAGGGAACATTAATGTTTGCCGCACAAAAGTTAATCGGGAACAAGTCTGGGCCTTCAACTGTTTTGGCACCGAAAGGGCGGAAAGATGCGGCGTAGTTTTCGAGTTCGATGCGGCTGGGAAATGTGATGACAAAGTGGTCGATCGCAACTTGTTCGTCGTACAGGTGTGTTTCAAACGTCCAGGCTGTTAAAAATTCGGGAGTGATAAATTTGGGGTTGAGTTCCAGCAAGCCATTTTTTTCGATGAAAGGTGAGTCAAAATGGCTGTCACTGTGGTTCGGGAATTTTAAGGTTTTCAGCTTAAAGTTTTTCATGTGTTTGACCCCGATGTTGAAGGAGGCAAAACTGCGAATTTCTTCTACAGGCTCAACAGCATTCACATTTTGTGCCTCTTAATTCAAAAATAACACAAAATTTAATAATGGCAAGCCGATCGCGCGATCGCAAGTCCTGAAGCTTTACAAAGCAAGTATTCCCCAATCTAAAATCTAAAATCTAAAATCTAAAATCGGAAGGTTTGCCGATCGCGTTCCCGGCCAACCACGCCGTAGTCCAGGCACTTTGGAAGTTGAAACCGCCCGTCACCCCGTCGATATCCAAGATTTCGCCCGCAAAGAAAAGTCCGGGACAGCGGCGGCTTTCCATTGTCTTAAAATCGACTTCTTTGAGGTTGACACCGCCGCAGGTGACGAATTCTTCCTTAAATGCGCCTTTTCCGACAATCTGATATTCGCCTTGAACGAGTTCTTGCAGGAGGCGATCGAGGGTTTTGTTAGATAAGTCGGCCCAGCGTTTTTGCTCATCAATGCCGATCGAACTTGTCAAGCGTTCCCACAGGCGGCGCGGCATCGGAAACGGACAGCTAGAGACAATCAATCGGTGGGACAACTGCGACTTAACCGCTAGCAGTTGCTGCCGCAAAACTTCCGCATTGTACTGGGGAAGCCAATTAATCAGCACAGATGTTTTATAATGACGATCGTGCAAAAATCTCGCACCCCAAGCCGAAAGTTTGAGTACAGCAGGCCCGCTTAAACCCCAGTGAGTAATTAGCAAAGGCCCGCTTTGTTCTAATTTAGCTGCCGGCAATTTCACCTTAGCATTAGGAACAGAAATTCCGGCTAAATCTTTGATTCTGCTGTCTGAAATATTAAAAGTAAATAGAGAAGGAACGGGCTGTTCTACAGTATTACCTAAATCTTTTGCCCACTTAAAACCCGACGGATTGCTGCCTGTAGCGAGAAGAATGCGATCGCACTTAAAACTCTCCCCCGACTTCAACTCAATCTCAAACCTAGGGGCGGTATCCCCTTGTTCACCCTCTGCGTTATTCCCGGTTAATTTCCTTACAGAAACTACTGCATCGCCGGTGCGAATTTTCACGCCTGCATCCTCAGCAGCGCGGATCAAACAGTTAACAATTGTCGCCGAATCGTCTGTGATCGGAAACATTCGCCCGTCTTCTTCGGTTTTCAACTTCACGCCGTGACCGGCAAACCATTCTACAGTATCGCGCGGTTGAAATCGAGTAAAAGCACCGCGCAGAGCTTTTCCACCTCTGGGGTAATTCTGCACTAAAATACCGGGATCAAAACAAGCATGAGTAACGTTGCAGCGCCCGCCGCCAGAGATGCGAACTTTTGCCAGGAGTTGCCTGCCAGCTTCTAGTAAAGTCACGCGGGCCCGCGGGTAGGTTTTGGCACAGGTAATTGCACTAAAAAAACCCGCAGCACCGCCGCCAATGACTGTAATTTTGAGGATTCGATCGGACAAATTTTTTCTCGCTTATTCTGGTTCAAAATCGGATTTTGCCGCCCCGCAAGTGGGACAAACCCAATCGTCGGGGATATCTTCAAAGGGTGTACCGGGAGCTATGCCTCCGTCGGGGTCGCCTTCTGCTGGATCGTAGACGTAATTGCAAACTGTACAAACGTATTTTTGCATTTGCTTAACTCAATTTTTTATTGTAAGCCTATAGATTGTACTTGACAACGCAACCTAGTGCAATACCACTTTCAAAAAGTAATGAGGCTTTCTGTAATTCCCAAGTCTTTACGAATTAAGTTTTGCACCATCTTCAAATCTAAAATCTAAAATCTAAAATCGTAAAAGCCTCCAGAACGGCCGTTCTAGAGGCTTGATTGTATTTTTTATTAGTTTACTGCGATTGCAAGACTAGACTTTCGCTAAAGGCTTAGTCCAAACGCCGTTTTCATCTTCTTCGTACTGCTGATGAATGGCGTTCCAAGCGGTGTGTTCCGCTTGTATCGAGTCGTTGGTTTCGTCAAATGCGGCGTTGTAGGATTCCATAAAGGTTTTTTGAGCAGCTTCCGACAGGTGCGAGCGCACTTCTGGAGACAAGTCTGCCGGACTATTGCAGCGACCTTTGACGGCGCGCGGCAGCGTCATTTCGCTAACTGAAACTTCTTGGCCACCTGCACTTTCTAGCAAGAGTTGAAATTCGCCCGATTTATCTGCGGGAACTTCTGCCATCACGAGAAATTCGCCTGCTTCAACGCGGGTTTGATAGATAGTTGCTTTGTCTTCGGGCATTCCCAAAGCGACTAAAGCGGAAACTAGACCCGCACCGGCCGAACCTGCGATCGCACCGCTAGCTGCACCCAACAGTACAGCACCCAGCGGGCCCGCCGATACTACTGCACCGACAAAGGGAATAAACAGCACGCCGACGCCAGTTAGCAAACCCAAAAAAGAACCGAATAACGAACCAAAAATCGCCCCGCTTCGCAGACCGCCTAAAATCACATTTTTTTTAGTAAGAAAGCCGGCAATTCTAGTTTTAGACTGAAAGTTTTTTCCCATGACTGAGATGTGGTCGCGGGAAACTCCGCGATCGAGCAACCGCCGAATTACACCGTCTAATTGTTCTTCTTCCTTAAATACGGCTGAAACTGTTCGTTCGGCTAAATATTCCTCGGTCATTGTTCCTCCTTGATGGTTGGTAGATTAGTTTTGCTAGTTTTCAGTATAGGAAGACACTGTAGGGTAAGCACATCGACCGCGAGATAGAGGTCGAGGAAGGGGAGATAGTTTGAGGCTCTATCAAAAGAGTTAAGGGATTTTTTAAGGCGTGATTGCTCATATATTACAAATAGTTATTCAGCTCTATTATAAGCTTACAAATATTCTGAGCATATTCTTTTGTAACGGTTTGAGTTTGATAGTTCCTTCAGATTTGCCGCACTAAAAATCAGCCTGTTATGCTGCTATATCCGCGTCGATTTTGTCTTGATTCGCCTAAGAGTAGGTTAGTAAACCATAAATTTGTGTTTGTGATTTAGTCAAGTGCGGTTTTTTATCAATGATTAGTTCTGGAGTTAGCCCAACATTAAAATCAATAGCAATATTTTTACGGTTATTCGGCTTTTGGCGATGCGCGGGTGGCGGGAGCAAGTTCCCGGCGTGCTGACAACTAGCGTTTTTATATCAACGGTAGTTGTCATCTTTACCTAGATTGAGTTAACTTTATTTTATTGTAACGCACCTTCATTTCTACCCGATCGCATTTAACAAGGTTAATCAATGCCACTAGCACCCCTGTTTCCTGTCGTTCATCCCATCCTCAAATCTGCTTTTCCCAGATGTTTGTGGACGGGAGATATCAACAGCCGAGAAATTGCCCTCACATTTGACGACGGGCCGCACCGTCAGCACACACCTCAACTGTTAAAAATTTTAGATAAATACGACATCAAAGCTAGTTTTTTCTGGCTAGGTTTTTGTGTGGACCGCCATCCAGAAACGGCTAAAGAAGTGTACGATCGCGGACACTGGGTCGGCCTCCACGGCTATCAGCATATATCGTTTCCCAAACTCAAAACCTACGAACTCAAACAAAGTTTAGAAGACACCCAAAAAGCAATTGCCAAAGCTTGCGGTTTAGACCCAGAATTAATCCTGGACGTGCGGCCGCCCAACGGCATTTTTACGCCGCGAACATTAGAGTTATTGCAACAGTGGGAATATCGCCCTGTAATGTGGAGTGTCGTCCCGGAAGATTGGGTGCGGCCGGGGGTTAGGAAAGTTATTGGTCGCGTCGTCCAGCAAACTGAAAACGGATCTATTATTGTACTTCACGACGGCTATTGCGGCGGCGAAGATGTTGCAGATTCGGCGGATAAAATAATTCCATTACTTTTGTATAAAGGTTACAAATTCGTGACAGTCGATCGACTGTGGGAACAGGTCAACATTCAGGTAACAGGAAATTAAGTTAATGAAAAAAACACTGTTTATTACATCTCTTTGTTTGGCGAGCGCCGGATGGGCGATCGAGCTTTCTCCTGCTTCCCTAAGTGCGGAAACTCCACTTGTAGTGCAGCAGCCAGCCCCTGGCGTATCTGCGCCTGCCCCCAACTCAAAAACCCCGCACGTGGAACTGCTCAATCCGGGAGTGGAACCACGACAAGAACTGCGTTTAAAACCAGCTATCGATGTCAAAGAAACAACTGTTATGACCGTAAAAATGGATATGGAAATATCCGCATCGGGTCGGTCTTCGCCTGGAGATAAAATTCCAGCATCGGTGATGACTTTCGAGACAAAAGTCACTAAAATTGATCCCAACGGCGATATTCACTACGAGTTTGCTTATACTAACTCAGATATCGCCGGCGATACTGGAAATATGCCGCCAGCCGCCCGAGATGCCATGCGTTCCGCACTCAAAAACATGGTGGGAGTGAAAGGCTCTTTCATCATGGACAATCGCGGTTTTCATAAAGGAGGGGACATTATTTTACCCGAAGGAGCTGACAACAACGTCAAACAAATGGTTGGACAAATGTCTAACTCTCTAGAACAACTAGCCTCACCGCTGCCTGCTGAAGCCGTGGGAAAAGGAGCTAAATGGCGGGTTTCTTCTGCCTCTGATTTCAGTGGTATTAATGTGAATGAGATTACTACCTATGAATTGGCTAGCTGGCAAGATGGAGTAGCCTCTATGAATGTAAGTATAGAGCAGCAAGCAAACCCCCAAAATATTACCTCTCCCCTACTGCCTGCTGGAACTACCTTAACCCTAAAATCTTTTAGTTCTCAGGGTCGAGGACAACTTACAGGGCGCTTGGATAGATTAAATCCTTTTCGCTCTACTGTGTCTATTAGTTCAAATAGCGAAATGAGTGCTAAAAATGCTGGCAGTTCAGAAGAATCCACAATCACAACAAAAATGACGATGGAGATGACTTTAGAGTCGAAATAAGCTTTATTATACAAGTCTAAAAATTAGGGTCATGGCATTGCCGTGTCCTTAGTTGTCGGTAAATTTTTAATAACTGGTATTAAATGGGGTTAATATACCTGATATTATATAAAGTTTCCGAAAGTTTCGATCGCCAATTTGTAAGTAGAGGAGTCTGTTATATGATTCGATCGCACAGATGGCAAGCTATCATCGGTTTAGTGGTAGCCCTAGGGATAATCATCGGGAATTTAATGTTTCCGGGCCTGAATGTAGCGCCGGCATTTGCTCAAACCAAATTTAAGGATGTTAACGAGCATTGGGCGCAAGCTTGCATAGAGGAGTTAGCACAGAAAAAAATCATTAGTGGCTACTACGAAGACGGCACTTTTCGCCCGAATCGCCCCGTCAGTCGCGCTGAGTTTGCGGCGATGGTTCGCATGGCTTTTCCCGATGCCAAAACCGTCCGCGCTCCGATCGACTTTGCAGATATTCCTACAAATTACTGGGGTTTTAAAGCAATTCGAGAAGCTTATCAGACGGGTTTTATGTCTGGATACAGTGGCAGTATCTTTAACCCAACTTTGAATATTACCCGCTGGCAGGCTTTGGTAGCTTTAACCAGCGGCTTGAAATATACACCTACGGGCTCGGCGGCTGAGATTTTGGATGCGACTTTTGAGGATGCGCCGCAAATTCCCGAACTGGCAAGAAATGCGATCGCCGCCGCCACAGAAAAACAACTTGTGGTCAATTATCCTGCTGTTAAACAGCTAGAACCTACTAGGAATGCTACTCGCGCCGAAGTCGCAACTTTTTTCTGTCAGGCGATCGCCAAACCCGGCCAAACTGCCTTAGTTCCTGCCCAATATATCGCCCAAGTTCCGGCGAATATCGGCCCGCCGAGGACAACAGAAATTTCGGAAGCCGGGAAAGTTCGGGCGGAAGTTTCTTTCATAAAAGAAGCAGAAAATGCAAAAAATCTCCGCATCAGAATTATCCGCAACGGTAAAACTTTATTAGAAGAACCAGTGCTCATTCCAACTCGTTCTTTAGTAGATAACCCCGACCAAAGGGCGAACGAAGAAATATCAGAAGGACGTTTTTTATCGCTACTAATCCGTGATTTAGACGGCGACAAGGAACCGGAAGTGCTGGCCGATTTAGTCTCAATCAAAAGCGGCGTCCGCTGCTGCAATTATTCGTTTATTTACCGCTACGACTCGGCAGCTAACAAATACACTCATATCAAGCATTTCTGGGGCAATGTAAGTTACGAAATAGTCGATTTTGGCAAAAATGATATCCCAGAGTTTAAGAGTCAGGACGGCAGATTTTCCGAGGCTTTTACAAACTACGCTGATTCTCGCTTTCCGCTGCAAATTTGGCAGTACCGCCAAGGTAAAATGCAAGATGTTAGCAAACAGTATCCGGTGGAGGTATACACAAATTCTGCTGAGCTTTGGCTGGAATCTAACAAGCGTTTGAGTGAAAATGGGGAGGTGAAGGGGGTTTTGGCGGCCTTCATGGCGAACAAGTATGTCATGGGTCAGGAGGCGGAAGGTTGGCAGTTGTTGGAGAGAGTTTATCAAGGGCGCGATCGCACTCAGTTCTTTGGGCAGTTACGGGAGTTTTTGGTAAGTACGGGTTATGCCAGTAAGTAGATTTGGAGGTTTTTAACCGCAGATTTAAGCCGATTAACGCGGATTAACGCCGATAGTGTTTGTAGGGGCGGATTTGGTATCTAGATTAGTTGTTCCCTCTTTTGTATTTCGCGCTAAACCCGCCCCTATAAGTTTTTTGTAATTACCATGAAAATTCTCTCTTCAGATATTCCACTAATTTCCGATTGTGCGGCTGAAAATACTCGCGCAATCGCTGGTTGACAAAATCATCTGCTGGCTGATAATCACCACCGTTGTACTTTTGATAATTCCCCAGTTGAAAATCTGGCACATCTAAAAACTCAAAAACTTGTTTGATTGTCGCAGCCGGATCGGCATAAAATTCTTCACTCTGCAAAATCAAAAACTGTTCCCAGGGAAAAAGTTTCATCCACTCTTTGAGACTGCCAGCATAAAGACTCTTATAAATATAATGACAATCTTTCCCAGGATTTTGATCTTCTAAGTTTGTTTCGGTTGCGCCATCAAGCAATTGCAACTCGGAATCGATCGCCTTTTCAAAACTTCTGCGTTCCGTACCGCGTCTCACCAGCATTTGATAGTGAGAAAAAGCCCGATCGACCGGATTTCTCAAAATCACAATCAGCTTAACTTTGGGCAAACAACCGTGCAACCTTTCCGCAGCCAGCGGGTGAGTCAGATAAGTCGGAGTTGCTTCTCCTGTCAAAAAATGATGCGCGTCTATTGTCGGCGGGAAATGCGATTGATACCAAGCTATTCCTTTGTTGAAATGTTCTGAAAAAAAACAAATTTCTTTATTGGCAGCAGGTAAAATCTGAGGGTGCGAAGTGATATATTTGTAGAGAGAAGTTGTGCCGCAACGGGGAGAACCGATGATAATGAAATCCGGCGATCGCGCTTTTGCCCAATTCCATTCTACTTGCGACAGTTCCGGGCGAGATGCGACTGTTTGCAAGCGGACTGCGGTTTGAAAAAGCGCGATCGACTCCTGAATTTTTCCCTGCTTGCTCAGCGCTACAGCTAAGTTAATGTAAGCTAATGGAAAATTTGGCAAAATCTCGATAACTTCGCGGTAAACAGCAACCAGGCTGTCAGTCAGAGGAGAATCTTTAGGCAGCGGCGCGTACAGCAAGGGGAAGTAAGCAGCAGTAAAGTTTGGTTGTAGGAGAATGGCTTTTTGGTGACAGGCGACAGCTTCTGCAATTTGCCCGTTTTGTTGCAGCGCTTTTCCCAAATTGTGGTAGGCTGAGGGCGAATTGGGGTTTTGGGCGATCAATTTTTCGTAAAGGGCGATCGACTCTTGCAATTTTCCCTCATCCTCCAAACTATCTCTACAACTATCTGTAAAAGTGCGATCCTCTCCGAAGGCTTCGCTAACGGCCAAACTCATGCTGGAATCCTGTAATAACCGCGCATCATCACCTTAACATCCAAGTGCTTCATTTCTGCTGTAGAAGCATCGTGAATCATATTTTCAGTCGGTGCAATATAAGCCTCGCCCGGTGCAATTCTCAGCTTCACGACGGGATATTCTGGATAGCGCTGCATAAACTCATTGGTTAACTGTCGCGTCCAAGGTTTTCCAATATCAGAATCAGGACATCCCAGCATTTCAAAAATATCAATTTCAGTCAAATTCACAAACAAAAAGTAACGGCTGTCCCGACCTAAATTCACGCAAATTCGATTAGTAGCCTCCTGCTTTTTCGCCAGCGGCAACCCGTCCCAATTATCAGTATGCAAACCATTGCGGCAACCGCGTTTATTATCAATTGTTGCCGTACTCAATCCCGGCTGCCTGCCTCCCATACCGTTAATAATCGGCGGCGCATCCGACAGACAAAAAGGCTGAAAATACTCAATTAATTTATCGAGTGCCTGTAGGCATTTTTCCTCTGATTTAAACTCAGCAACCTGTAGCGGAGTTGTTAGGGAAGCGATACCGGCAGCAGCAAACAAAGCTAAAATATCCGGCGGTAAACGCACAATTCCTACACCCAAATAGTGCGGTGGGGGTTCATGAACCCAAAGCAGTGCAGACTCTGCCGGTGTTGGTTCCCTCCAAGGTTCTTTTGGCATAAAAGCCCCTTCGCAATACTGAATGCGATCGGGTACGCTGTCAAAAGCTAGCTGCGTGCCCGAACTCAGCCACACTCTAGTTGGGAACTCTTTCTGTGTAGTTTCTGACTCCAGATTTTGGTAGCGATAAATTACTATACTTTGACGGAGAGTGGACATTATTTAATATGTATTAATCGCCCAGATCGCAAATGCCGGTTGTAGTAAGGAATGCAAGTCCTTTTTCTTGAATTTCCCGTTCGTAGTAAGAAATGCAAGTTCTTTCTTTTCCGTTTCACGACTTAGGTAAAAAGTGGTTTGACGTGCTACTTATATATGTAAGGTGTGCAGTGCACACCCTACATATATAGAAAATTTTGAGCAATGAGGGCTTTACTACAAACTTTTTACCCTCTAGAAATCTTGCCTAATGAGTGCAATGGGTGCAGTGAGTGCAGTGAGAGCACATCGCTCCTACCTCAACCCCTTCATCATTGGGAAACTGCCAGAGAGTTTGCGTTAAGGTCGCGCGGTCAACATCCTGCCGGGGAACTGAGGAAAGAGTCAAAACGCGGGCTTCATCGTCGGTGCTTTCTACCAAAATTTCGCCCTCAGCAACTTTAATTGCATCTCGGTGCAAAATGCTGATGCCAAACATATCTGTCATCCCCAAGTCTGACAGTTTACCTGCAATTTCATTGAGAAATTCCGAGTTATTGACAACTGCTTCTGACCGTTTAATTGCTGCCGACACAGCTTCACTAACGCGGACAAATTCTAAGGGAAACCAAACCCAGTTGCCTGATGCTCGATCTTTTTCCACTTTCCACATATACGGAATAGCATCGCCGTATTCTGCAGTCGGCTTGACATAAGCATTGTGGCCGTCAAACTCTTCGACCAACCTTTCGTTATCCGCCAGGTCAAAGTGTTTGTGAAGTAAGCAAATACCTACCTGCTTTTGCAAACCGTAACTGCGGATGATAGCACCCAGTTCTGTCATGTTATCCTGGGCTTGCTCTAGCAGGTCTCTTGCCGTGAAAAAATGCTCTAAACTATCGAAAACATCTGGCTTGTAAGATGTCAGCATACAGGTTTAGGTTTCCTTCTAAATATTCACTAGATAGACCATATTTAATATTCTCTCAAATGTCAACTGTTTGGCTGCTATCAACACATTATTTTCTTATATGTAAAATTACTAAGAATATGTGAAGAGATACAAAAAAATGTTGCTTTTTGAGACGCTAAGCTAAAATAAATATAAACTCTCAGACATTTAATCACTAAAAATGGTATATCCACCTGCACCTTGGAATCTGCAAGGTTATGCTGTTCAGACTTTACAATTGGTAGATGTGGCACGAGTGCGCTCCTTGGTTCCCTCTGAGTTAGAAATAGTCTCTATATTGCCAGGAAAAACCCTAGGCGGCATTTATATATCCTCCTACGGGTTGGGTTCTGTGATGGAGTACAATGAGTTAATTGTAGTTAGCGCGATCGCCAATTATGCCGGAAAATGGGGTGCTTGGATTTCTCACATTTATGTAGACAATCCTAAGTCGGTAGCCGGCGGACGCGAAATTTGGCGACTTCCTAAAGAATTAGCGCAATTTAGTTGGGAACGCAGCGGTTCGGTAAAGGCAGCACCGCTCGGCTACCGCGTCACAGTTAGCCAAGGAAAACGTCAACTGTGCAGTCTCAGTTATACCCAGCAAAGTTTAGCTTTACCCCTGTCTTTGAGCGGAAATGTTTTCAGCGCTGACAGGAGAAATTTGCTGTTGTTTAAAGGAGACTTTAAATCTCGAATCGGCTTGATTAAAGGCGAATTAGAAATATCTGAAGAAAGCCTTTTTGCCCATTTAAACTTATATCAGCCCTTGCTAACAGTTGCCTGCGAAGATCTGCGTTTAATTGCAGGTGCGCCGCAAATAATGGGGAACAGATCGGCTGAATTCAGTTATTAACCCTAAAATTGGCGTACATTATTAGGAGGAAAGTTCCCATGAGCGATATTGGTTTTACCCACATTGCACTTTCAGTTAGCGATGTAGACAAAAGCATCTCGTTTTACGCGAAGTACGCTGACCTAAAAGTGGTTCACCGCCGTGTAGATCCAATTACATCATTAGATGTTGCTTGGATTTGTGATTTAATTCGACCGTTCGTCATTGTGCTAATTAAAGCACGATTAGTGAATGGCAAACTTTTACCACATTCCCATCTCGGCGTCGCCTGCGAAAGTCGTGAAAAAGTCGATCGCCTTTGCAGTGAGGCTGAGTCAGAAGGGCTTTTATTGAACGGCCCTAATGACTCGGAACCTCCTGTCGGCTACTGGGCTTATCTCCGCGACCCGGACGGTCATACGCTGGAAATTTCCTACGGTCAGGAAGTTAGCGCCCTGTTAGAAAAGTTATTAGCGCAGCCAAAGTTATAAGGTCAGGCATTAAGTTTTCTAGACACCATTTACGCAAAGTCTATGTGTCATGCTGAGTGA
The DNA here is from genome assembly GCF_036701355.1 of Microcoleus sp. Pol12B3. Taxonomy (NCBI): domain Bacteria; kingdom Bacillati; phylum Cyanobacteriota; class Cyanophyceae; order Oscillatoriales; family Microcoleaceae; genus Microcoleus; species Microcoleus sp. Pol12B3. Next base: position 124,806 of record NZ_JAUBQS010000006.1, on the reverse strand, counting down.
AACGCAGTGCAACGAAGCATCTGTAAGATTCTTCGCAACGCTTATGAATGACAGGATTACGTTTAAATGCGTCCAGGACTGCTAGATTGAGCAACCCCAGCTCATTTAATCATAAATTAACCGGGGCTGCGGGCAATTAATTCGCTGAGTAATTCTTATTTTTAAATGCCAGCCCCCGGAGCGGCTTCAGCACCCATGTCTAAAATTGTACCGCGAAGAAAATCAATTTGCTGCTGAAAGTCCATGCCCTCAATCTTTCCTAGTAAAGCTTTTCCTGCTTCGGGAAGTTGATAGTCTGGAGGCACAGGAATAATAGTTCCTTCGTCCATTCCTACTGCTAGGAAATACCAAAAAGCCAGCTTGGTTTCAGGACTCATTGAGCCGTACATCCGGCTGATTTCAGTATTGGCTTTTGAGGCAATGTCGCGCATTACTTGTAGTTGTTCTTCGTGGGGCAGAGGCTTGACTTGCTCGAACAAACCCTGAGCGATGTCCGATCCCGAAGCACCGGGAGCCGCTGGCGTTATTGACTTGCCCATTTGGGTGTAAACAAACCACAGCAAACCTAATTGGTCGTCTACACTCAACTTCTTAATATCTGCTTTTCCTTGGTCGTAAGCACTGGTAGTAGTAAAAGTCATTCAAGCCTCCAAAATAATATGTATTGCTCAGTTTTCTTATTTGTGAGAAAACTTTTGTTTGCTACTTAAGTTAAAGTACCTAATAAATAGTGATGCTAGAATCTTGCTTAAGACAGAGATGATCCCGGACATAATTTTGGGGAATAAATTTACCAAAATCGGGAAAATTTGCAACCAAAGGATGAGGCAAATTTGACAGTATGGTTGTTAGTGGAGCTCATGATTAGCATTGTTTAGCCGATCGACGATCACCTATAATCGCAACAGACCTGTATTGAGGTGGCTGTTATGTCGAGCGCAACTGCAAAACGCTTCACCATAGCGGAATATCACCGCCTCACAGAACTGGGGTTCTTTGGTGAGGACGATCGAGTTGAGCTAATCAAGGGTGAACTTGTGAAAAGTGCTGCTCAAGGTACGGCTCATGCTGTTTGCGAGACACGCTTGGAACGCGAGTATATTTAAGCTGGTGGGAGAAAGGGCGACACTGCGAGGACAACAACCAATTATTCTGGCTGATGACAGCGAACCAGAACCCGATCGCGCGATCGTGCAAAATCGCCCTGATGACTATTTATCCTCTCACCCCACAACAGCGGATATATTGTTACTGATTGAGATTGCGCATTCTTCTTTGAATTACGACAAACAAGTCAAGTTGCCCCTTTATGCTGAAGCGGGTATCTCTGATTGTTGGATATTTAACTTATTAGAAACTTGTTTGGAATGTTACAGCGATCCGTATCAGAATTTGCAAGGCAAATTTGGTTATCGCGTCAAGAGAATTTTTCTGCCTGACGAGACAGTTGGAATCCGTAATTTTGGGGATTTATCCCTAGATTTATCTAAAGTATTTCCTCCGAATTTTATGGGGGGATAGAATTCGCTACATAAACAAAATCCGCCGCAGTTGACGTGGTAGGACTGGGGTCGGGCGGACTAAAAAAATGGCGTTGCACAATTTGAGGATGATTATTGTTGGTTGTCCCGCCTGCTTTGACAATACACCGGACGGGCGGGACGCCCATCCCACAAAACAATTAAAATCATTCTGGAATTATGCCACACCAAACAAATGGGGTGTCAGTCAAAGAAAATAGGCTGGCAAACAGCCAGCCTAGAATCAGGAGAACTTTATTTCAAACTCGTTGAAAATCTAGCTAAACAAACCCGAAATCCCGTTGACTGCTATGGCTCCAGCCAAAGCCGAAACAACCACAGAAGTCAGAGCCGTACCGAACAGCCACCAAGCTGCGGCTGCTGCCGCTTCGCGCGCATCTTCTGCTTGCTGCTTGGTCTTTTTCTTGAGTTCTTTGATGCGTTTTTTGGCTTCAGATTGCAGGCGTTCCGAGCGCAATAAAACGCTGTCTCGGGCTCCTTCCATTTGGTCAACAATTCGGTGAGCCTGTGCCTCGGAAATATCAGAACGAGAACTCAGCAGGGCAACTAAAGTACCGCGATCGAACTCACCTAAACGCTCTTTAATCGCGTCAAATCCTGCCTGCGGGTCGTCAAACACTTTGCGTAAATCGCGCTTGATGCCTTCGTAGTTTAGTTCTGGTCGATCGAGCGAATTGAGGTAATCCCGGATTTTTCCGAAAATACCATCCATTGCTGACTGGAACTTGTCCTGAACCATTTGAACTTGTTCGACAATTTGGTTGCGGACAGATTCAATTTGGTCGGCAATTCTGTTAGCTTCGTCTTCCGAGATGTCTTCCCGCTGCGACAGCAATGCTACCAGAGTCGATCGATCGAAGTGCTTCAGGCGATCGCCCAAACTTTGCATCCCCATTCCCGGCTCACTAAACAGCAACTGCAAATCGCGTTTGATGCTTTCAGGATTGAGTTCTTCCTTGTCCGTATTCCGCAAGTAATTTTCCAAACTGCCTTGGAAATCCCGGACTGTTTTCTGAGCGCGAGATGCCAAGCGGCGCGGCGATTTCACGATGCTGCGAATCGAATCTTGCACGCGATCGATCGTCCGCTCGATCTGTTCTTCGCTCAACTCTTCCCGCTGCGACAGCAACTTGACTAAAGTTTCGCGATCGACCTGAGAAAGTCTTTCCCGAAGTGCCAAAGCACCCTCTTTCGGATTTTCAAACAATTTAGTCAAATCCCGATTGATGCCTTCTGGATCGAGTTCTTCCAGGTTTGTATTCCGCAGGTACTCGCCAATTTTTGCAGTAACTTCCTCGTACTGCTGCTTAGCTCTATCTGCCACCATTTGCGGCGCGTGGATAATGTTGTCGCGCACAGATTCAATCCGGTCGATCGCCTGATTGATCTGTTCTTCACTGAGGTCTTGGCGCTGTGACAGCAACTGCACCAGGGTATCGCGGTCGAATTGAGACAAGCGTTCTCTCAGCGCTTGGAATCCGGCTTGCGGGTCGCTTAACAGCGTTTGAAACTCGCGCTCGATCGCTTCTGGATTGAGCTCTTCCTTATTAGTATTGCGTAGATAGTCTTCTACCTTTTGCCGCAATTCTTGCGCTTTTGATTTCGCTTGCTCTTGCAATTCTTGAGCTCTAGAAATCACGCGATCGCGCGAACTTTCGAGCCGCCCGATTAACTGATCGGCTTCCTCTGGACTGAAATCTTCCCGCTGACCGAGCAACTGCACCAAAGTATCGCGATTAAACTGCGACAGGCGATCGCGCAAAGCCTCAAAACCAGCATCCCGATCTTCCAAAAGCGCTTGGAAATCCCGTTCAATACCTTCAGGGTTCAGCTCATCTTTGCCAGTCGATCGCAAATAATTCTCAATCCGGCTCCGCAAATCTTGAGACTGTTCTTTACCAGCAGCATCTCGCACGATTTCCAACACTTCTTGGCGGACACCTTCAAGCTGTTCGGCAATTTCCGTCACCTGTTCAGGAGCAAACCCCTCGCGGCGGCTTAGAATCCCTACAAAATAATCAGGATTAAACATCTCTAACTGGCGCAAAACCGCCCCAGGAGAGGCTTCTGGGTCGTAAATAACATCCCTAAACTCCTGCTTGATTGTCTCGCGGTTGAGATGCCACGGTTGGGCATTCATCAAGTAGTTTTCCACATCAGCCTTAGCTGTATTGAAAGGCAGCGCCGGCACTTTATCGCCCACCTGAGAAGCAAAAGATTTAGCTTTTTGAGTCCCTTGTGCTGTCAGTTGTTGCAACTGACCAGAGATTTTTTCAACATCCAAATCCGACAAATCCGTCCGCGACAAAACAGTGCCAACAAGAGCTTCCACACCCAACTGCATCGCTCGCTTCATGCCGCTGCTGGATTCCGATTTGTTTTCCCTACTTTCCAGAATTTGAGACAGCTTGGCGTTGAGTTCGTCAGACTTCAGCAAATCGGGAGCCGCAAACTTGAGAAAATCAACCAACTCTAAATTCGGGTCTTTCTGCTGTTGCTGCTTGCCGAAAGTTTGCTTCCAAACGCCTTCGAGTTGGTCAGCAATTTGATTTATTTCCTCTTGAGAAAAGTCTGTGCGACTTTTAACTAAATCCACAAAAGTCTGGCGGTTAACATTCTTCAGAACGTCGCTTCCCGCAAGAGATTTGATATCTGCATCGCCCAGCAACTTTTCAAATTGACCGCGAATTTCCTTAACATCTAGTTTCGGTAACTGCAAAGAACCCACATAATCTTGCAGTGTTTCGCGAATGCTATCCGGGTCTACCGCCGAACTCAATTCGCGGCGGACAGCGGCAACAGATGCCTCTACAGTGTTGACCATTTGGTCGCTGGCCATCTTGCTGCCGATCGCTGCACCAGCAGTACCCATGACGCCTTGAACGCCTGAAAAAGCAGTTTTTATCAAGGAACCGATCGCGGAACCGACGGCGCTAGAACCGAGCCACACCAGCGTTAAAAAGTACGCCGACCAAATGACTACACCAATAATTGCCGCTCCGTCTACCGAGGCAATTGAAGTTAGTTTGACTGCCAGAAAACAAGCCAAAAATAAAGCCAGGTTAACGGTGACTAAAATCCAACCCCCGACTAGACCTTCAGTCTTACGAACTTTTGTCCCCAAACTTTCAGATTCATCATCATCATCGTCGGGTAAAGCCTCGTCCCAGTTGGAGATTTTGGCGGCAATCGAGAAATTTGTTAACAGGAATTGGAAGCCGAAAGCCATGATGACTCCAGCGATTAATGCCACGAAAAACTGCGGGCTTAAAAACATCAGCCCTCCGATATCGGGGTGGTCAAATCGCGCATCTATTTCTACTGGCATTTGGGCAATATTGAATTTGGGACTGTACAGCGACATTAATAACTCGCTTTCAAACATAATTTACCTCCTAAGTTTTTATGCCTAACTAGGCATAGCGAAAAGAGTCCCCAACTTTTTTATAGGGGATTTTGTAATCTTTAGATGATGGTTTGTTTTGGTTCGGCTTTATCTTACGGAAGGCCTTATTAGTGAAATTGGGACGAGTAGTAAATCAGTTCTCTAGTTATCTCATCCTTACTGCTTATTATGGCTGTGGAAGCTAAAAAATAAATCCGTCTAAAGTCAGAAATCAGTCTTTCTGGGACTGATAGCAGCAGAGTTCGCATAAAAGTGGCAAGTTTGAGGCGGGGGGCGATCGCCACCAATTATCAATAGTAGTAAAGTGCGATATGATGCACTCTACATATCGTAGAGTGCGCTACCTAGTTGAGGATTCCGTTTGATTTTTAGGCTCAAAACGCTCTAGTAATTCCGAGGGAGGGATCTGCATAAGCAGTCGGTTGCGATCCAGGGTTTTTAAATCTAACTGCTGGTCATTCAACAAACATGATATCGGGTGCGCCGCAGCCTAGGCTACGAATTTTTGCCGCAGCATTTACCCTCACAGTTGCGAAGGCTGCGAATACAGCCGTACTCCTCGAAACGTTGACTGTGTTTGCGAACAGTAGGATAGGCAAGTAAATTGAAAGGAATTCCGGTTAGTTTGTAAAACAATCGACCAGCAGCATGAACAATATCCCAAATTTCGCTTAAATTAGGTTCTCGAACAAATTCTTTTATTTCATCTTTTAAAGCAAGCCACTGAGATTGCACAGTAGGAGAGTGACAATTATCAAATACTGCCATACCTTTTTCGTAGTTTTGCCAAATTTTATTCATATATTTAATCAAATCCGCCTCACGTCTGATATTATCAGAAGTTAATCTGAGATTACAATCATCCGGTATTTTAAGGAAATCAGCCATGCGACTCTCTCAAATGCTTTTTGTCACCCTGCGCGAAGACCCGGCAGAAGCAGAAATCCCCAGCCACAAACTATTACTCCGTGCCGGATACATCCGGCGCATCGGTAGCGGAATTTACGCTTATCTACCTTTAATGTGGCGAGTTCTCAAAAAAGTATCTCAAATTGTGCGCGAAGAAATGGACGCTACCGGCGCTCAAGAATGTCTTCTCCCGCAATTGCAACCAGCCGATTTGTGGCGGGAATCCGGCCGCTGGGATACCTATACTCAAGCTGAAGGTATTATGTTTGCAATGACAGACAGGCAGCAGCGAGAATTGGGATTGGGACCGACTCACGAAGAAGTAATTACTACAATTGCTAAAGATATGATTCGTTCCTATCGGCAATTACCGGTACATCTCTATCAAATTCAAACTAAGTTTCGCGATGAAATTCGCCCGCGTTTTGGGTTGATGCGCGGTCGCGAATTCATTATGAAAGATGGCTATTCTTTCCACACTAACGAAGAAAGTTTGAAAAAAACTTATCAGGATATGGCTCAAGCTTATAGCAATATGCTGCGCCGATCGGGCTTGCAATTCCGAGCAGTCGATGCTGATTCTGGCGCAATTGGCGGTTCTGGTTCTCAAGAGTTTATGGTGCTGGCAGAAGCGGGAGAAGATGAAGTTCTTTATACTGAAGACGGTCAGTATGCCGCTAATGTGGAAAAGGCTGTCTCGATGCCTGCTGATGCCGAACCGTCGCCCTTTGCAGCTTTTCAAAAGCGGGAAACGCCGGGAACTGAAACAATTGATAAACTTTGCAAATTTTTGAAATGTTCTCCGACGCAAGTTGTCAAAAATGTGCTTTACCAAGCTGTTTACGATAATGGCATTACAGTCTTGGTATTGGTAAGCATTCGCGGCGACCAAGATGTGAATCAGGTAAAGTTGCTGAATGAATTGACGAAGTTAGCGGGCAATTATCAAGCTAAAACAGTTTTATTTTTGACTGTTCCCGATGCAGAAGCTCAGCGGAAATGGGCGGCTAAATCTTTACCTCTCGGTTATATGGCTCCCGATGTTGCTGATGATTATATCGCTGGAAGCAAGCAGGTCAACTCTAAGTTTTTGCGTTTAGTCGATCGCACCGCAGTTGACCTGACAAACTTTGTCACCGGTTCAAACGAATCAGGATACCACGTTGTCGGGGCCAATTGGAACAAAGAATTTGCCCTGCCAGCAACGGTTGTAAGTGTCAGAAGCGCCAAAAAGGGCGATCGGGCAGTGCACAACCCCGAACAAACCTTGGAAAGTGCCAGAGGCATCGAAGTCGGCCACATCTTCCAATTAGGAACCAAATACTCCCAAGCAATGGGCGCCACCTACACCAGCGAACAAGGCGAAGAAATGCCCTTTGTTATGGGCTGCTACGGCGTCGGCGTGTCGCGGCTAGCTCAATCGGCCGTAGAACAATCCTACGACAAAGACGGGATAATTTGGCCAGTGGCGATCGCCCCGTATCACGCCATCATTAGCATCCCCAATATTTCCGACGCCCAACAAGTAGAAGTCGCCGAAAAACTCTATGCAGAACTCAACCAATCTGGCATTGAAACCCTACTCGATGACCGCGACGAACGGGCCGGAGTTAAATTCAAAGATGCCGATTTAATCGGCATTCCCTATCGGATTGTTCCGGGTCGTTCGCTGAAAGCAGGCAAAGTTGAAGTCGTGGAAAGAGCAACTCACAAATCCCAGGAAATTCTCATTGATGAAGTAAATTCTACGTTGAAACAGTGGATTGAAGCCGCCATCAACTAAGCCTTTTTAATTGGTAAGGTGCGCGCTGCACCTACATCTAGGCTCGGAATGTGCGCGGTGTACACCCTACATTAGCTCCCCTCTAGGGAGCATCTCACTTTTGCAGCAAAGCTAGAAATTGGACTTTGGAGGCAGGAGGCAGAATGCAGGAGGCAAAATACAGGAGGAAAGAGTCAGAAAGAAGGAGCCAGAAGAAGTGTTTTTACAAATATGAGATGCTCTGCCCTCCTCCCTCTGCCCTCTGCCCTCTTCCTGACATCCATTACATTCCGTTACATCCGTTACATCCGTTACATCCGTTACAGAATCCGTTGCCGAACTTCCTTCTTCCTTGAGATGTGAAATTCCCTAAAAATTAAAACTCGGTATGAATCTGAACCTAAATCAGTTTCTGCGATTCCCTCAATCCCGAATAGGGCGGTACTTAGCCCAAGTAACTGTCGTTGCTGTCGCTTACGCCGTGGGGGCGAGGCTAGCAATTTCAATTCAAGGTGTCAATCCCTTTGCTGCCTCGGTGTGGCCGCCTGCAGGAATTGCACAAGCCGGACTTTTATTGTTTGGAAGTAAAGTCTGGCCTGCCATAATTTTGGGCACATTTTTGCTCAATTTGGTTAACCCAACTGAACAGATATTTGCACTTTGGCTGGGAGGAAACGCCGGGGCAATTCTGCAAGCGGTTTTTGCAGTAACTGCCCTGAGCTGGTTCCGGTTTCGTCCCTCTATCGAGCGATTGAAAGATGTAATAAATTTAATTTTGTTTGGCGGTCTAATTGCTACTCAAATCAGTTGCACTATTGGCGTATTTTCTCTATATTTAGCGGGAAAAATAGAGTGGAGCGAATATTGGTCGGCTCGATGGAATTGGTGGTTAGGAGACACAATGGGAATTTTAATTATCACTCCCTTAATCTTAATATTTTTTCGTCCTCAAGCAACCGCCTATCGTTTAAAAATACAAACAGAAACAAAGAAAAATTATTTAATTGAGCGAGCCGTATGGTTAATATTATTAATTGTGGTGAGCTGGCTGGTCTTTGAGTCGAAACAAGAAGCTTCTATTTCTCGTTATCCCCTGGAATATTTGCCGTTTCCTTTGATAATGTGGGCTGCGCTTCAATTCGGTCAGCGAGCCGCTGTCCTAGCATCGTTTATTGTCTCAATCATCGCAATTTTTGGCAGTTCTCATGGAGGGGGGCCCTTCACAGCCAAAGCCGACAATATTAATCAGGCTATCTTATTGTTGCAAGCTTTTATGGGTGTAATTACGATTACCTCGCTGTTATTGGCAGCGACAGTAGCTGAACGCACATCAGCAGAGTATTCTCTGCGGGAGAGCGAAATTAAATATCGAGAATTGGTGGAAAATGCTAACAGTATTATTCTGCAACTGGACGCTGACGGCAATATTACTTTTTTTAACGAATTTGCCGAAAAATTCTTTGGTTACAAAGAGGAAGAAATTCTGGGAAGAAATGCTTTGGGGACCATTATTCCACCGACGGACTGTGAAGGAAATAACTTAGAGTTGGTTTATAGTCAAATTTTACAAAATCCCGATCGCTTTACCAGCTATGAAAATGAAAATATCCGGCGCAGTGGCGATCGCGTTTGGGTATCTTGGGCAAATAAACCGCTGGTTGATGCAGCGGGCAAACTTTTGGGCATCCTCTGCATCGGGACAGATATCACCGATCGCCGAAAAGCTGAAATAGCCCTGCAAAAGCTCAATGAAAAGCTGGAAATCCGAGTTGAAGAGCGGACAAATGCCCTGAGACAAAGCGAACTTCAGCTACAGAAACAGAAATCGGCATTAATTGATTTAGCCAAAAATAAAGCGCTGAATCAAGGCGACTTAACAAAGGCGCTTCAAGAAATAACTGAAACTGCTAGCCGAACTCTGGAAGTTGCCCGATCGAGTGTCTGGCTGTACGATCGCACTAAATCCAAGATCGAGTGCCTAGATTTGTTCGATCGCACTCTCAACCAGCACTCACACGGCTTGGAATTAGCAGCAGCAGACTATCCTGTCTATTTTCAAACACTGCGAGAAGAACGCGCAATTGCTGCCTTTGACGCACAAAAAGATTTTAGAACTAAAGAATTTGCGGAATCTTACCTAATTCCCTTGGGCATCACTTCTATGCTAGATACGCCGATTCAAATAGGCGGAGAAACAGCAGGAGTTCTCTGTTTAGAACACGTAGGAATGCCCCGCTTTTGGACGATTGAAGAACAAAGTTTTGCTGTTTCTCTAGCCGACTCTGTAACTTTCGCAATGGAAGCGCGAGAACGCCAGCGGGCTCAAGAAGCGCTGCGGCAAGCTGAAGAAAAATACCGCAGCATCTTTGAAAATGCGATAGTCGGCATTTTTCAAACTACCCCAGATGGGCAATATCTCAGCGCCAATCCTGCTTTGCTTCGCATTTACGGTTACAGTTCACGCGAGGAATTGGTGGGTACACTAACTGATATTAGCCAACAACTTTATGTTGACCCCGATCGCCGCGCCGAAGTTGTCCGCTTAATAGAAGAACAAGGCAAAGTATCGGATTTTGAATCTCAAATTTACCGCCGAGATGGCAGCATAATTTGGATTTCAGAAAATACTTATACCGTGCGCGATTCCTACGGAAATTTGCTTTATTACGAAGGTACTGTTCAAGATATCACAACTCGCAAACAAGCTGAGGCAGCTTTGCGCTTAGAACAAGAAAAATCCGACCGTCTCCTACTCAACGTTTTACCGCAAGCGATCGCCGATAGATTAAAACAAGACCAAAGCATTATCGCCGATACATTTTCCGAAGTAACAGTATTATTTGCAGATATAGTCGGTTTTACCCAAATTAGTTCCCAAATTTCTCCGCCCGAATTAGTTTCCTTGCTTAACGACATTTTTTCCACATTCGATCGCCTAGCAGAAAAGCACGGATTGGAAAAAATCAAGACCATTGGTGACGCCTACATGGTAGTAGGAGGGCTGCCCATGCCCCGCAGCGATCATGCAGAGGCGATCGCCCAAATGGCCCTCGATATGCAGCAGGCAATTACTGAATTCAGCGATACCCACGATCGAGATTTTAGCATCAGAATTGGCATTAACACCGGCCCGGTTGTCGCCGGAGTAATCGGTATTAAAAAATTTATTTACGATTTATGGGGAGACACCGTTAACACCGCTTCCCGCATGGAATCCCACGGCTTGCCGGGGTGCATTCAAGTCACGTCGGCAATTTATGATATATTGCACGATAAGTATGTATTTGAAAGTCGGGGCGCGATCGAAGTTAAAGGCAAAGGCGTGATGACTACTTATTTACTGGAATGCCGAAAATTGCTCTAGTCAAGGTTTTTCCCTAAAATAAGGGCGATCGCACCAGTTAATTTGCCCGATCGCCCTTTTCTCAATTAGCCAAGTTTTTTAAAGCTTGTACAGGTTAATTCCAGCTTCCTTCGCCATGATTTCCAAACCCTTGTTTTGCAAGGTTTTAATCGCCTTTGTAGAAAGGTGCAATCTTACCCAGCGCTTTTCCTGCGGCCACCAAACCCGCTTCCACTGCAAATTTGCCTCTTGCAACTTGTGAGTGCGGTGGTGCGAGTGAGAAACTGCAAAACCGTTATTCGCCTTCTTCCCCGTTAGCTGACATTTCCGTGACATACTTCCCTCCAGATTACCGTTTTTTTGCGTGCAGCCTCTCATTATACCCGAAGGAAGAAGGAAGAAGGAAGAAGGCTTGACTTATCCCTTTACCAATAGAAATAAACTCTTGCTCCCCCCCTTAGCAAGGGGGGGTTGGGGGGGTTAATTACATTGCACGTTCAGTCAATTTTGTCAAGACTTGATTCGATCGCTCGACAAAATCCTTCATCCCTTCAGCATCGAAACCCTTCTGGGCCATCAAAGCCAAGTCGTAAACGTGGTGACAAATCATACTCGCCAACTCAGCCGACGGAGACTCACCGCCGCCTTGAATAATCGCACCCTGACTCAAACTCGCCAGATTTTGAATCAGCGGGTGAGACGTATTCACCAGCAAAACGTGTTCTTCGGGGAATTCCGCCGCTTGCTGCTGCAAAAGCGCGGTCATATCCCGCATCCGGCGCAAAGCTTCCGGCAAAAGTACGATCGCAGGTGGCGTCGCCTCCGCAGAGTCAGACTTCAAAGCTTCTGTGCGAATGTTCACTTTCGGCTTGTTGAGAGCTTTTTGGAACATCTCTTTAACTTGTTCGCTGCGAGTCTTATTCGTTGCCGGATCGACAATTTCCGCTTCTTTCTCTTTGTCAATTAGCGTTTCGTCGATGTCGGAATCAACCCGCGAGAATTTGACATCTGAGTATTCTCGTTCTAAGAAGCTGATAAAGTGCGTGTCGATGAAAGAATCCATAAACAGCACTTCTAAACCTTGGCTTTTGTGCATTGCCACGTAAGTTGCTTGAGACGCCGGATCGGTACAATAAAATACGCGATTTTCGTGGCGTTTTTGATTGCGTTCCAAATACTCTTTTAGAGTCGTGTAAGGCTGCGTGGAACTAGAATTTTCCGACTTCGGAGTGACATCTTGCCACAAATCTCCTTCCTCTGTTTGCACCTGAACTTCGGGCGTTGCAGTTTCTGGCTTCTCGGCTGTTGGTTCGTAGGTGCTGCGGTAGATTAAGATATCTTCGACTTGCTTTTTGAACTTGTCATCGTTGAGAGTTCCGAACTTGACAAAAGTGCCGATATCTTGCCAGCAGCGGATGTATTCGTTGCGGTCGTCGCGGTAGAGTTCTTTCAGGCGATCGCCCACTTTTTTCGCAATATAATCAGCGATTCTCCGCACAGTACGATTGCTTTGCAAAGAACTGCGAGAAACGTTCAGGGGAATGTCGGTACTGTCAATAACGCCCCGCAGCGGCATCAAGAATTTCGGGATAATTTCTTCGCAGTGGTCGCTGACAAAAACCTGGTTGCAGAATAGCTTAATATTGCCTTGGGTAACATCGACATCCGGCCGCAGTTTGGGAAAGTAAAGAATCCCGTTGACAATGAAAGGATAATCTGTATTCAGGTGTACCCACAACAGCGGCTCGTCTTGGAACGGGTAAAGGTAGCGGTAGAGTTCTAAGTAATCTTCTTTTTGCAAATTGCTGGCTGATTCCCGCCAAATTGCTTTGTGCTTGTTGAGTTCCTCTCCCTCAAATTTGATGGGAACGGGCATGAAATCGCAGTAAGTTTTGATTAACTGCTTAATGCGGCTGGGTTCTAAATATTCTTGTTCTTCGTCTTGGAGGGTAAGAGTAATAGTAGTGCCGCGTTCAGTGCGGGAAGATTCTGATAGTTCAAAAGCGGGAGAACCGTCGCAAGACCAGTGTACTGCTTGGGAGCCTTCTTGGTAAGAAAGAGTATCAATGTCTACTTTCTTGGCCACCATGAAAGAAGAGTAGAAACCCAGACCGAAGTGACCGATAATTGCGTCCTCGCCGCTGCCTTGGTATTTTTCAATAAATTCTTCTGCGCTGGAGAAAGCGACTTGGTTGATGTATTTTTTTACCTCATCGGCGGTCATGCCGATGCCGTTATCGGAAATTGAGAGGGTTTTGTTTTCTTTGTCGATCGCTATGTTGATTTGCGGTTCGCCCGTGTCGCCGCCGTATTCGCCGGAACGGGAAACCATTTTGAGTTTGGCAATGGCATCGACGCCGTTAGAAATTAGTTCCCGCAAGAAGACTTCGTGGTCAGTATATAGCGACTTCTTGATAATCGGGAAAATATTTTCGGTATGGATTGAGATTGTTCCCTGTTCTAAAACTGTCATAATTTTTCTCTCTGATGACTGCTAGTTGCTTAGAAATAGCTATTTAATGATTTTCGGCGATCGTGCTCTCTTCTGCAAAAGGGATTACCACAAAAAGATGATTCGGTTTTCCCCACATCTCGGACAATTCTCAATCAGCCTTTCACGGGCGGGTTCTCCTCTCCAACCCCTACTCCCCACAAAATAATTCACTTTTTGTGGAACAGGCCGAAAAGCCTGTTAAGCGAACATGGTGCAAGATGTCAGTTGCCCTCACATAGTAGCTCACAAAGGCAACTGCAGGAGAAAGGTGCTGCCGGAACCCAATTCGCTGCGGGCGCTGAGGCTGCCGCGGTGTGCCCGGGCTATGGTTTGGGCGATCGCCAATCCCAGTCCCGAACCGCCGGTATGGCGCGATCGATCGCTGTTGACTCGGTAAAATCGATCGAATATTCGCTCTAAATCTGCCGCCGCTATCCCAATACCGGTATCTTGAACCTGAACGATCGCCTCTTGGTGGCTGCAATCTAAAATAACTGTTACTTTCCCGCCCGCCGGAGTGTATTGAATGCCATTAACAATTAAATTAGCCACTAGGCGATAAAGTTGGTCGGAATTGCCGACAACATTTAATTGCTGCTGCACTCGCACTTCGGATGTTAACGTTACCTTAGAAGCGATCGCCATTGCTGCCAATTCCTCGACTAAATCGCTAACAAGGTCATTCAAACAACACAATTGAAGGCGATCGCGTATGGCTTGATTATCCATGCGAGCCAGCAGCAGCAAATCAGCAACTAACTGAGTCAATCGTCGGTTTTGGCGCTCTACCGTCCGCAAAATTTCCCGCGCCTCTTGTTCATCTAATTGAGGCGTCAACAGCGCCGATTCTACAGTCGCCTGCGAAGCCGCTAAAGGCGTCCGCAATTCGTGAGCTGCATCCGCTGTAAACTGTTGGATTTGTCGGTAAGAAGAGTAAATCGGTTTCATGGCCAATCCTGCCAACAACCAACTAGCAAAGCCTATCAAAATCAATGCTGTAGGCAATCCTAATTTCAAAACCCATTTCACTGTACTGAGATAGTCATTGAAGTCTTGCAGGCTCCGGCCAACTTGAAAATATCCCCAATCTTGCTGTGTTTGGGTGTGTAGCGCTACAGAAATTTGGTGGTAAACATTGCCTTTGGCGTCAGTTATTGTTTGCCAGTATTGGGAGTTCAATGCTGGTGGTAATTCTTCGGGATAAGCGCCTGCTGTAGCAATTAATTTCCCCGAATAATCAAATAAACGAATATAATAATAGCCTTGGTTGATAGCGCTTAAAATATGGCGGCTTGGCAACTGTTCTTTAATGCCTTTAACTCCAATTAGGCGGAGGTTGGGCAAAAGTTCGTTTACTATTGGCTCCAAGCGTCCGGGCTGCTGCAATTTGAGTTCTAGGCTGTCGTGCAGCGTCCCCGCTACCGATTCTAATTCGCGGTCTATGGCTACCCAGTGAGCGTGGGCGATCGCCTTGTATACGCCAAATCCCAACACGCTTAAAATCAAACCCATTACAGCCGCATAGGAAATGGCTAATTGCCAGCGAGTTCGGTTAAATAGTTTATTTTGATTCACTTTTCATATCTTGCTAGTAATTGGTAATTGGCAATTAGTTGAAGATGATATTTTTTTACCTGCCACAGAGGACGCAGAGAACGCAGAGGAGGATAAAAGAGAGAATAAGCTCTTAAATAATCAGGTTTATGACACCCGTGTCTAAGTCCTATTAACATAAACATTTCCAGGTAAAAATACATTTTTTATATTTGGCTGTCACGCCAAATCTTCATGTTTTAGGAGTTCTGTATATTCGCTTATTGCGAGTTCCGCAAGTTGTGTGTCTTCTTCGGAAAATTCGCCGTATAGTGCAGCTAAGTTAGTCTCAGCGATTGATGGAATAGTAGCTAATCGGGTACGGAATTTTAGGAAAAAAATAAATTTAAATACTTGTTTAAGTTGTTCTATAGCGAGCTTTTCTAACTCTTGTTCGATTAAATCTTTCATAGCAGTCATTTTTACGATCGAATTTTCTATATTATAGCCAGATACTGGAAACGAGATATAATCCGCGCGCCGTTGCCCCTACCGCTTTAATTTCTCATGCGGTACCCGACGCCGTGAACGGTTTCAATTAAATTCGTGCCGCCCACAGACTCAAGTTTGCGCCGCAGCAAGCGCACTTGAGCTGCTACCACATTGCTAAAGGTATCTGCACTCGCCTCCCATAGCTGATTCCGAATTTGGTCAGTAGTGATAATTTGGTAAGGATGTTTCATAAAGTATTGTAGCAGTTGAAACTCTTTGTTTGTTAGAGGAATTATCTGGCTGTTGCCACTTCGATCGAGATGGCCCACAGTTCGATTTCCGCAGTCCAAAACCAGATTTCCTACCTGTAGCTCTTGCGGTTGAATTTGGGGCGATCGCCTTTGCAAAGCCCGCAATCTTGCTAATAGTTCCTCCATCCCAAACGGTTTAACTAAATAATCGTCAGCCCCGGCATCTAGTCCCGCAACTTTATCTTCCATTCGGTCTTTTGCTGTCAGCATCAAAACGGGCAGTGCGCTATGTTTAGCACGCAATCTCCGCAGCAGTTCCAATCCTGACAATCCTGGTAGCAACCAGTCAAAAATAGCGAGGGTGTATTGCGTCCACTGGCTGTCTAAATATTCCCAAGCTTCATTGCCATCCAAAGCCCAATCAACTATATATTTTTCCTGCTTTAAAGTGCGATCGATCGCTTTCCCTAAATCTGGCTCATCTTCAACTAGCAAAACTCTCATAACTCTAATTTATAGCGGTAAATCCTTATACATTGTTAGCGATTGGCAGCATCTACCCCAACATCTAACCTCACATACTGAGATGAAATCAGCATGAAATTTTCTGACTTCGCCGAAAAAATAACTGTTGACAATAATTGACAACAAGCTGGTAATGTCTTATAATCTACCACGAGTAAATTTTTGCGAAAAATTATCAATAAGTATGACAGATTTATCCGATCGCCCCGCCATTAAAAAGGCTGGGCGCTGGAGTCGCCGCCAACTGCTACAGCTAGGAATAGCTGGGGCTGGGGTAGCGGGGAGCGCGATCGCACTTCAAAACCTGACTCGCAAACCGACATCAGTGGCGAGAATTCCGCCAATCCCGGCAGATGCACTCACCGTCAGCAATATCAACCCGATGCAAATTGCGCGGGATTTTGATTACGGCACGGTGACGCGCGAAAACGGGCGCACGGTTCGGGAATTTCGCCTGGAAGCTAATACTTCGATCGTCCAACTTAACAGCGCCGTCACTTTCAACACCTGGAACGTCAACAATCGCGTGCCGGGGCCGACATTGAGGGCAACTGAGGGCGATCGTATCCGCGTCATCTTTTCTAACAAAGGTGGACATTCTCACTCGCTGCACTTTCACGGCATTCACCCCACAGAAATGGATGGCGTTAAACCAGTAAGGAACGGTTCGGTATTTATTTATGAATTCGATGCCAATCCTTATGGAGTCCATCTATATCACTGCCATATTGCTCCCGTAACACGCCACATCGGTAAAGGACTATATGGAATGTTCATTATCGATCCGCCAAAACCCCGTCCTCCCGCAGATGAAATCATGTTAATCATGGGGGGATATGACGTAAACGAGGACGAAAAAAACGAACTATACGCTTTTAATGGGTTGCCAAATTATTATATGAATAACCCGATACCTATTTACAAAAATCAGTTAATCCGGCTCTACGTTCTCAACCTGATTGAGTACGAAGCAGCAGTAACTTTCCACTTGCACGCCAACTTTTTTGACGTATATCGCACGGGAATGACTTTAACTCCCAGTGAAAGAACTGATGTCATCACCATGGGAGTAGCTGAAAGACATATATTAGAATTTACCTACGGCTACCCTGGAAAATATATGTTTCATCCCCATCAAGATGCGATCGCCGAAGCAGGCTGCATGGGGGTATTTGAAGTCATCACTTAAACCGAATCCTGCTACCAGGGTGCGCCGATTCACATAAAGTATGAAATTATTTGACAAGCTCGATCGCAAATAGGTAAAATGAATAGCTCGCAAGTAATTGAGAAAGTTTCTTAATAACTTGCGAGTCCAAATGCACATAACGTAAAAATTAGCAACTGCCATGTTATCAACTTTTCATTTATTACCTACAGTCACTGCTACAGCCATCCTCGTTGCTCTGACCGGTTGCGTTTCCCCCACGGCTAGCAACACCGACAGCACACCCTCACCCGCTGCCACAGCCAGTCCGGCATCCACAAGCGGTCACAGCGGGAATCACGGCGGCAAGGGCGGCATCAACATCAATACTGCCATTCTTTCAGAGTTAGATAAACTTGAAGCCAAGTTAGGAGTGCCGGCACTTTCTAACAAAATTCAAGCCAGCCGCCCTTACGGAAAAGTCGAAGAATTGGTTTCCAAAAATGTCATTACTCAAGCCCAATTCGACCAAATTAAAGACCTGGTAACTATTGAAAATGTGGTGCTGACAGGCGAAGCCAAAGATGTAGATTACATGACTAAACTTGGCTTGATGAAAGGGCATCTTTTCGTAGCCCAAGAACTATTGGATCAAGGCAAACCCGACCAGGCAGAACCGCACATCGGGCATCCAGTCGAAGAAATTTATGCCGATGTGGAAGATCAGTTAAACGAGCGTAAAATTCCTGAATTTAAGGCTACTTTAATTAAATTGCAGGATTTAGTTAAAGCGGGTGCAAAAGATCCGGCTCAAGTCAAGGCGGAATTTGACACATCTATGCAAGCAGTTGATGGAGCAATTGCCGCCCTTCCCGAAACGCAGCGAAAAGATCCGAAATTCGTGCTGCAAGTGATTAACGGCTTGCTGGATACAGCTAATTCCGAATACGGAGCCGCAGTTGCTAACGGCAAAATTTCCGCAATTATTGAATACCAAGATTCGCGGGGTTTTGTCATGTACGCGGAAATGCTGTACAAAGATATCGCCGAACAAGTGGCTAAAACCAGCCCTGAAATTGACAAAGCAATTGTTGCCAACATGGCTGAACTGAAGACAAATTGGCCAACGGCGATCGCACCCCCCGCCCCCGTCAAAACCACCGAACAAGTCAACCAGCTAGTTAAAACGATCGAAAGCGACAGCCAAAAAGTTCTCAAACCAGCATCCTAAAAACACCACTCTCATCAAGAGCGGTAATTGGTAAATAATCTGCCAATTACCTCGCTCATTAACCAATCTCATTCCCACCATAAAAAAATGAATTTTGGCGAAGCATTGCCCACATTTGTAATTACCCTCCGCGAAGGAGTCGAAGCCGCTTTAGTTGTCGGAATCGTTCTAGCTTGCCTCAAAAAATCAGGACAAAGTTATTTAAGTCCTTGGGTTTTCGGTGGTGTTGGCGTTGGACTTATCGCCAGCGCTTTGATAGGTGTACTTTTCGGCTGGACGATTCAAATTTTGTCCGCATCCAATCAGCCTTTTGCACCGATTATGGAGTCGCTGCTAGAGGGAATCTTTGGGCTGATAGCGATCGCAATGCTGAGCTGGATGCTGATTTGGATGACCAAGCAAGCGCGATTTATGAAAGCCGAAGTTGAAGGCGCTGTGAGTGCCGCCTTAACGCAAAACTCTCATGCTGGTTGGGGCGTATTTAGTTTAGTTTTTATTGCCGTTTTGCGCGAAGGGTTTGAAACTGTTTTGTTTGTCGTTGCCAAGTTTCAACAAGGCATTATTCCAGCCCTCGGCGCTTTGGCGGGCATTCTCTCAGCCACCGGACTGGGCGTCCTGCTATTTAAATGGGGAGTCAAAATTAATATCCGCCTGTTTTTCAAATATATGGGCATTTTATTGCTATTTATTGTAGCGGGTTTAGTGGTATCTACTTTGGGAATTTTTGACAGCGCGATGAATATTTTATCGCAAACAAATCGCGAATCAGCAGCACTGTGTTTCTATTACGAAAGATTTACTAAAATCCACTCTTGCATTCTCGGGCCGATGGTCTGGAATACATCGCAACTGCTTCCCGAAGAAAAGTTTCCCGGTTTGTTGTTGAGTGCGCTATTTGGATACACGGACAAGCTCTATGTCGTGCAGGCGATCGCCTATTTGATGTTTTTAGGTACTGTCGGTGGCATCTACTTCCAAAGTCTGGCAGGTCGCGTCTTTTTCCCATTGAAAAAAACACAGGTAATGAAATAGGAAATTAAGTGCGATCGAAATACGATCGGCTTTTTAGTCGGAACTTGCCCCAGCAAATATACTTACACAAACTCAAAAGCCTCTTATCACAAAGGTGTCAATTGTTGAGTAAAAAAGTGTGTACCAATGTAGATGATTGATATCTGTTTGTAATCGGCGATTATATTGAATTTACAACAATTGAGCGCGAGATCCTGCATCAGCTATTGCTAATAAATGGGTACAAATTGTCAGATCAACAGTTGAATCCTTTGTTGAGTAAGAGTTTTAGGACTGTTAGTACAGTTGTATGGGGGAAGTCCAGTCTCTTGGTAGCCGGAGGCAAAAGTTTAATCATCGTTAATCGGCCCGACATGATAGAAATCATCCGCCTGCACACGATCTATGCACTCCCTCAATTTTTCAGCCAGCACCTGTACGTGAGGTTCTTGTAGCATACTAAAGGTATTGCCAGGAACATCATGGATCTCCAATCCTCCAGGAGCCAGTTCGCTCCATCCCAAATCAGGCTCTAAGAAGTCCATGTTCTCCATAGGCCGGAAGAGGGTCACTCGCTCCGGGTAAACCTGTTTTGGTGCGAACTCCCACTCCATATTTCCCTCCTCTTTTTTCTTTCGATAAGTGAAGCTTTGGAAAGCTGGAGGCAAAGGACGCCCCATACGCTCGTAAAACTCGCAGTAAATACTCATTAGCCGATTCTTTGCTTCCTCTAGCCTCCTCTGGCTTAACAAGTAGGCGGGGCCAAATCGTAAAAAGTTATTCCAGTGCGCCAATACCCGCTCTTCGACTGGCATTATTTTGATGGCTCTATCATCTTTTAAAGTATCTAACAAGGCTAGCAGAGCTACCTTTTGACCTTGCGCGTGGAGCTGCTGCGCCACCTCATAGGCTATTCGGCCCCCGCAATATATACCTGCTAAAAGATAAGGACCTTCAGGTTGGATGATTCGCATTTCTTTGAGGTAGTGAGCCACCAGATCCTCAATTTTATTCAAAGAAACTTCATCCATAATCCCTACTGCTAGCCCATAAATGGGTTGTTCAGGATCTAGATGACTGGCCAAAGGGCGACAAAACTTTAGACCCTCGCCAAGTACATGGAAAAAGAACAAAGGCGGTTTAGAGCCTCCCGGTTGAATTGTCACCACCGTTTGCGAAGGTGCTGACCATCCTTTCTGGCGGAGAATGTTGGCCAGTTGCTCAATAGTTGGTGATTGGAAGAGGGTAGCCAGGGGGAGATTTTTCCCAAAGGCTTTCTCGATTTGTGCCAATAGGCGCACGGCTAGTAGAGAGTGTCCTCCCACGTCAAAGAAATTGTCCTTCACACTGATGGGCTTTTTGCGTAAAACGTTTTCCCAAATTTTTGTTAGTTGGATTTCTAAATCATCGCTGGGAGGCACAAAGGTACTAGCTGGCTCTTGCCTGAGCCCGTCGGGTGCGGGCAGGGCGCGCTGGTCTATTTTCCCGTTGGGTGTTAGGGGTATGGTGTCTAGGAAAACGAAGGCTGATGGCACCATATAGTCAGGGAGCCTTTGCTTGAGGAAGCATCGTAGGTCGTCGGTAGTGGGTTTCTGCTGTTGATTGGAAACAATGTAGGCAACTAAACGTTTGTCGCCTTCTATGTCAACCCTTGCTGTTACTACACACTGCTGCACAGTAGGATATTGGGATAGAGTTGACTCAACCTCCCCCAGTTCGATGCGGAAACCACGGATTTTGACTTGATTATCTATGCGACCGAGAAACTCAATGTTGCCGTCGGGTAGATAACGAGCTAGGTCCCCAGTTTTATAAAGGCGTGTCCCTGGTTCATTGCTAAAGGGGTTGGGGATAAATTTATCTTTGGTCAACTCGGGGCGGTTGAGGTAGCCTCGGGCGATGCCTTCACCACCAATGTGGAGTTCCCCCTGTACACCAATGGGAACAGGATTCAAATATTTATCCAGCAGATATATCTGCATATTGGCAATAGGGCGACCAATCGGAACCTGTGTTCTGAGTGCCGAAGACTGACAATGATATACACTGCTCCAGACCGTTCCTTCTGTTGGCCCGTATTCGTTGAACAAAGATGTCTTAGCCAGCAGCTTAGTATGGCGTTCAACCAACTCTCTGGAACACGGTTCGCCTGCCACAATAACACTACGAAGACAAGTGAGCTGTTGTGATTCCGCTTGATCCAAAATCAGGTTATAGAGAGATGGAAGACTCAATAAATGCGATACATGATGTTGAGCAATTAACTTTGTAAGCTGTAACAGCTCTTGTTGGAAATTTGCTGGTGGTATTACAAGTATGCCTCCCTGGCACAATGTCCAAAAGATGCCTGCGATCGAACTGTCAAAGGCAAACGACGAAAGTAAGAAGAAACTGGTGACGGGTTCGCTGTAATAAGAAATACGAGCACTGGTGGAGTGGACTAGGTTTTGATGGGTTACCAGCACTCCTTTGGGTTTCCCTGTAGAACCGGAGGTATAGATTGTATAAGCCAGGTTATCGCTCGTCAGGCAGATGAGGGGTTTTTCCTCGCTCTCTTGGGCGATTACTTCCCAGTCGGTGTCCAAGCACAAACGCTGTGCTTTGTACTCGGAAAAACCTGCGACTAGCTTCTGTTGGGTTAATAGCACCGACACCTGGGCATCTTCCAGCATGAAGGCTAGACGATCGTGGGGATACGATGGGTCTAACGGCAAATAAGCCCCACCAGCCTTGAGAATGCCTAGGAGTCCTACGATCATCTCTAGCGATCGCTCTACACAAATTCCGACCAGCATTTCTGGCTCCACACCCATTTTTTGCAGGTGGTGTGCTAGTTGATTGGCACGATAATTGAGCTGCTGGTAGGTTAATTGCTCGTTTTCAAAGACTACTGCAACCGCGTTAGGAGTTAGCTCTACTTGGGCTTCAAATAACTGATGGATACAGGCTTGATTGGGGTAATCTGTCTGGGTGTTATTCCACTCCACTAGCAGTTGATGCTGTTGGGCTGCACTCAACAGGGGTAAATCGCAGAGGCGCTGTTCGGGATTGTCGACGATGCCTTCCACCAAGGTCTGAAAATGGTTCGTCATCCGGGTGATAGTGAGGGTGTCGAACAAGTCTGTGTTGTATTCAAACCAGCCCCTGATACCCTCCGCACTCTCTTCTAGTTCAAGGGTTAAATCAAACTTTGCTGTGCCGTTATGGACTTCCAGAGGGGTTAGACTTAGACCCCGAAACTCCAAAGCCGATATCGGGGCATTTTGGAGAACAAACATCACCTGAAACAGGGGATTACGGCTCAAATCCCGTTCTAGTTGCAGTTCCTCTACCAGCTTCTCGAAAGGCAAGTCCTGGTGAGCATAGGCTCCCAAAGCCACCTCACGCACCCGACCTAGCAATTCCCGGAAACTTGGCTCGCCTGAAAGCTCAGTTCGTAGCACCAAAGTATTGACAAAAAATCCAATCAACCCTTCAACTTCAACGCGGTTGCGATTAGCGATGGGAGAACCCACAATAACGTCTTCCTGACCTGTATATCGGTAGAGTAGTATCTGGAAGACCGCCAGTAAGGTCATAAACAAAGTAACGCCTTCCTGCTGCGAGAGCGCTTTGAGGGCATCGGAACTTTTCTTAGGCAGTTCCAGAGATTGCCTTGCACCTCGATAAGTTTGAACTGGAGGTCGGGGGCGATCGGTGGGCAAGTCCAGCACGGGCAACTGACCACCTAGATGCCGCTTCCAGTAGTTAAGTTGAACCTCCAACACCTCACCGACGAGCCACTCGTTCTGCCAGGCCGCAAAGTCAGCATATTGGATAGGTAGTTCAGGCAATGGCGAGGACTTCTCAGTGGAAAAAGCTTCATAAAGCGCCGTCAATTCCCCCATAAACACACCAAGAGACCAGCCGTCGGAGACGATGTGGTGCATGGTCAACAGGAGCAAATGTTCCTCTTCTGCCAGGTGCAAGAGTTTGACGCGAAACAATTGTTGATTAACCAAGTCAAAGGGGCGCTGAGCTTCCTCAGTAGCTAACCGTTGAGCTTCCACCTCCCGTTCAGTCTCAGGAAGTTCCCGGAGGTCTACGATCGGCAACAGCAAGGTAACAGCCGGATGAATGACCTGAATTGGCTGCCCATTCACAGCACTAAAGGTAGTCCGTAGAGCTTCGTGACGCCTCACAATTTCACTTAAGCTCTGCTCTAGTGCCGTCACGTTGAGCGAACCTTTCAAGCCAAGAGCGTTAGGGAGGTTATATAGGGGTGTCCCAGACATCAATTGGTCGAGGAACCACAGCCGCTGCTGAGCAAACGACAAAGGCAGGTCTCCCTCGCGTGAGATGAGACTAATGGGCAGACCCTGTAGACTGCCTTTTTCTTCTGCTCGGCTGGCTGTCTCGACGCTCTTGGCCAAGCCAGCTAGGGTAGGCTCCTCAAAGAGAGTATGCAGGGGGAGTTCTACTCCGAAAGCTTCGCGCACGCGAGAAATGACTTGGGTTGCTAGTAAGGAATGTCCCCCCAACTCAAAGAAGTTGTCGTGAATGCCCACCCACTCAAGCCTGAGAACTTCGCTCCAGATGCCCGCGAGCACTTCCTCAAAAGGCGTAAGATGTGGCACAAAAGTTTCTTCTAGATTTGATCTTGTCCCGTCAGGCACTGGGAGAGCGCGGCGATCGACCTTACCGTTGGGCGTCAGCGGCACCGCTTCGAGCTGCACAAATGCAGAAGGTATCATGTGCTCGGGCAGTTTCTGCTTTAGGTCGCGGCGCAGTTCACTGATGGAGAGGACTTGCTCCTGGCTAGGAACCACATAGGCCACGAGGCGCTTGTCATTAAGGTCGTACTCCTGGTCTATAACTACGGCATCTTGGACAGCCCGGTTTTGCATCAGCACTGCCTCAATCTCGCCCAGCTCGATGCGAAAGCCACGAATTTTCACCTGATTATCGATACGACCGAGAAACTCGATGTTGCCGTCGGGTAGATAGCGAGCTAAGTCCCCAGTTTTGTACAGACGTTCTCCGGGTTGGTTACTAAAGGGGTTGGGGATAAACTTCTGGGTCGTCAACTCTGTCCGGTTGAGATAGCCCCGCGCTAAACCGTCGCCACCAATGTGCAGTTCACCTGTGACTCCGATGGGGACGGGTTGGAGAGACCGATCCAATATATAAAGCTGAGTATTGGCAATAGGACGACCAATTGGAACCAAACCTGATAGGGAGGTCTGAGCCGGAACCTCATAGATACAGCATCCAACAACCGTTTCTGTGGGACCGTATTCGTTAATTAGTCTAGTTTCAGGTGCGTGAGTCTGCCAGAATGAAATGCTCTTTTTCGAGAGAGCCTCGCCACCGATAATTAAGGCTCTTGTCTGACCCGCCGCCTGCTTACTGGGTAATAACTCACTGAGTAGTGCCAGATGGGCCGGGGTGATTTTGACGAGGCTAAAATTACTTTGAGAACACAAGACGGCACTAAGAGCTTCTATCTCCTGCTTCTCTGGGAGGAAGACTACCCTCTGTCCTACCAATAGGGGAGAGAATAAGCTGGTAATGGTCGCGTCGAAGCCGATCGAAGAATGAACCGGAGAACCAACCCCATCGGCTACTGCATACGCTTTTATGCACCAGCTAAGATAATTGACCAATCCTTGGTGGACAATCATCGTTCCCTTTGGTTTCCCGGTTGACCCAGAGGTGTAAATTATATAAGCCAAGTTGGCGGCATTAACCCCGCTGTTGAGATTCTTCTCACTCTCCTGAGAAATTAACCCCCAGCCTGTATCCAAGCAGATCGCATACGCACCTTGCTCAGGCAATCGAGTTAGCAACTTCTCTTGGGTCAATAGCACCGACACCTGTGAGTCTGACAGCATGAACCCTAGACGTTCTTTCGGATATGCCGGATCTAGAGGCACGTAGGCTCCACCCGCTTTGAGAATAGCGAGAAGCCCCACCATCATCTCCAGCGATCGCTCTACAAAAATCCCCACTAAAACCTCTGGTCCTACCCCCAGTTTTTGCAGGTAGTGCGCTAGCTGATTCGCTCGGCCATTTAGTTCCCGATAGGTCAACTGTTTGTCTTCATAAACTACCGCCATCGCATCAGGTGTCTGCTCCACCTGAGCCTCAAATAACTGATGGATACACTTATCCTTGGGGTAATCTGCCTGAGTATCATTCCACTCCACCAGAATTTTGTGACACTCTCGCTCAGATAACAGAGGCAGATCGGCAACGCGCCCTTTGGGGTCAGTTACGATACCTTGCAAGAAAGTAGCAAACTGATCCAACATCCTGGCAATGCTGTCACCATCCAATGCCTCGGTGTTATAGAGCCAACAGCATTCTTTCCCCTCTGACGGAATGACCAGCGTCAACTCATTACCAAACCCGGCTTGGTGCTCGTCTAGTTTTTCTACCCGTTCTACGACCACCGGAAAAATGGGTTCACGACTCCGATCGGGCAATGAACGAAGAGCTGGATACCTAGCTACGACATCACGCGCATAAGTCTTGTGAAGTTTGGTCAACTCCACCTGCTCCTCAATGACTTTAAAAACTTCCTCAAAACTTTGCTCGTAGTCTATATCTACGCGACAAGAAACAATTGAGGCAAAACCGCCTTCGATCCCTACTAACTCCCGTTGCAGCTCGACATCTCTAAATCCGATATCGAAACATCCAGTTCCTCCAATACGGCCCAGATAAATGGCAAAAGCAGCAAACAGGAAGTCGCCTTTATTCCATTCGGGCTGGCGCTCCTCCAGAAATGTTGTGACTTCATGCGGTATGGACATCTTTACACTTGTGTACTGCTTCTGTTCCAAGTGTGATGCCATCGGATCTGCATAGGGAACCGTAATTGGCTGTAACGTCGCTAATTTCTTTACCCAAAAATCCTCGTGCTGACCAATTAATCCATCAAACCTCTCAATACGCCTCGCCCTGTCTGGCTCGATGTCCTTAAACTTATACCCAACTTGCAGTCCAAATCTCTCGACCAAATCAGGAATCGATAGCGCTTGACCGTCGATGGTCAGCACTTGGCGCAGCACTACCTCGTAACTTGCTGTAGAAACCGTCAAGAAGTTGGGTTCAATCGCCGTGATTGTTCCTGGAGAAGACTTAGACAGGTCATCCTTAACTTCGAGTTTGGGGATAATGATCAAGTCGCTCCCTATACTCAACTTCGCCACACCAAGGGCATTGGGGTAGGAACCAAAGTCCAATGCCCTAATGTCGGCATCCATATCATAGGCACAACGATTGAACGAGAGTACACCTCCAGCAAAAAGTCTTTTTGAGTGTCCCAAATAGGTTAGCTCATCTAGGTTCTGCTTGTTCGCTAACGCTTGGCCACTTGAGATATCATCAACTAACTCTTCAAACGAACGAATCGCCGCTTCATCACATTTCCCATTGAGAGAAAAAGCCGTATCGTCATCAGCAATATCGATAGCAACCTGCTTCAGGATATCGCCGCCCTCAACCAAATTACTTATCACATACCACGTCACCCCATGAGTCTTCTCCCGGTGCATCAAAGCCCAAGAGGTAGCATTGAGTCCCGCATACTTCGGCAGTGGGGCATCATGGTAGTTGATCGCTAACTGACGCGGCAACTCCAAAATTTCTTTGGGTAATAGCGATCTGTTGACAATGTTGAATAGGTAATCAAAAGGCTGTTGTCTTAAAAATGCTATGAGATTCTCTGTTTGTGGGATGTGAGGTATGTGCTTTGCCTTCGCCCAGCTACTTATCGATACATCACGGGAGATGACACCGAAAATCTGATGACCCCGCTCTAAAAGAAGTTCAGCACATTGAATAAGTAAAGTTCCTTCTCCAATAAGAAAACAACTAAATTGATTCTGAATATACATATTTGTATTGCTTATAGTTTGAGCAAGTCAATCTAACAGTGTTTGCCACGGGGTCTTTCCACTGCTGGGACAATCACTTTATTCGCTTGATAATCATTGTTTCAGGCATGAAAGAGTTCGCCGCACGCTCTAGAAGCCTGGTTAGCTAATTTGAGATTTTTTTAAGTAGCTAGGTTGACATCATCACTTCTAATAGGTTGACATCATCACTTCTAATTCGCGATCTAACCCCAGTCCGTCAGCTTTGCCATTGCCCAAGGCTAGCCTAGCGATGCACCCGATCCCCGTGCTCCCCATCATAAGCGATCGTTCCCTAACCCTGTCAAGGTGCGATCAAAATCCAGCCCAGTCCGCGATGGTTCCTGACGGGCATTTGTCAGCGGAGTTTTAACCTGGACTTCCCCCATACAAATGTACTAACAGTCCTAAAAGGTTTACTCAACAAAGGATGCAAATGTTGAGCTGAAAATTTGTAACCCTTTATCAGCAATAGCTGACGCAGGCGATCGCACTCCGATGTTGTAGATTCAATATAATTGCCGATCGCAAACAAATATCAATCATCTACATTAGTACACATTTTTTACTCAAAAATTTAAATTTTTGAGATCAGATGATTTTGAGTTTGTGAAAGTATATTTGCCGGAAAAGTTTAGTTTAGTGGAAATGCAAGAGGCAGTTGTTTGTTGCTGATTTCCTAATGCGCCCATAAGTTAGAGCGCATTAGGAAATCAGCTATTTATTGATTGAAGGTAAAACGACCATCAACTTTTTCTCCGTTCATATCCGCAGTCACTTTCACCGGATAACTTCCTGCATCTTTGCCGGGAAACACCACAGCGTAATGTTTGCCCTCAGCATCATACTTGAGAGCTAGGGTTTGCTGCTTTCCATTCGCCAACTGCACTTGAGCCGTCACTTTGGCGTTAGGAACTGGTTCCTTTTTCTCCCCTTTTTGCAAATAAACATCTAAATGAGTTCCGGTAGCTTCTTTTTCCGGTACAAACTCTAAATAGTAAGCTCCAGACTTTACAACTTGCCCCCCTTTAGTTGCTGTTGCAGGAGCAGTGGCGGGAGCCGAAGACGCAGGTTGAGAGGCGACAGGAGGGGATGCTGGAGTGGTATTTGAATCGCTTGCTTGGTCGCCTTTACTGCAAGCTCCCAACAATAACAATCCGACACTACCTAAAATAATTAAAGTTGACTTGAGCGATTTCATTGGTTTGACTCCTTGTTGACTGACAATAATTAGAAAATATCACACCTTAACTACCTTTCCGTCTTCAATAACTAGCCGAGGTTGTTGAGGTCGTAAAAAATGCCCAAATTGAGCATACAAAGCTGGCAAAACTAACAGAGTTAGTGCTGTAGAAGTAAATAACCCTCCTAAAACTACTACTGACAGCGGTTGGAGGATTTCCTTGCCCGCCCCGCCTTCAAATACTAAAGGTGCTAAACCCAAAGCCGAAGTTAAAGCGGTCATCAGGATGGCATTGAGCCTTTCCATCGAACCTTTAATTATTGCTTCCTTAAAAGGCAGTCCTTCAGCAAATTTAGTATTGTAGTTGTCTACTAAAAGCAAGCCGTTACGGGTAGCAACGCCGAATAATGTGACAAAGCCAACTAGGGAAGCTACAGAGATGATGCCGCCAGTCAAAGCTACCGCAATTACTCCTCCCACTAAGCCGATCGGCAAATTAATCATAATCATAGCAGTTGAAGGAAGGGACTTGACGGACAAGTACATCAATACTGTAATTACCAAAAAGGCGATCGCACTAAATATCATAATATTTTGCGAAGCTCTTTGCTCAGCTTCAAATTGACCGCCGTACTGGATAAAATAGCCAAAAGGCAACTGCACCTCTCGTTTGACTTTAGCTTGAATTTCATTCACAACCGATCGCAAATCCCTACCTTTAGCATTCGCTGCAGCCACAATCAAGCGAGAAACATTCTCGCGGTTAATGGTATTTGGGCCCGTACCGTATTTGACAGTAGCAACTTGGGCGAGGGGGATTTTGTTGCCACTTGGAGTATCAACCAGCAAATTCTGAATAGTTTCTAAGTTATTTCGGGCTTCAGGCTGCAACCAAACAACTAAATCGAAAGTTTGCTGCACCTCCAAAACTTGAGAAACAACTTTGCCGTTCAAAGCTGTTTCAATAATTTCTGAAAGCTCTCCGATTTTCAAACCGTATCTACCCGCAGCTTGACGGTTAAATTTAATTTGAATTTGTGGCACTGGCACCTGCGGTTCGAGTTGCAAATCCACAATTCCGTCAACTGTTTTCATTTGCTCTTCAACTTGGGCACCGATGCTGCGAAGTTGCTCCAAGTCCGGGCCAAAGATTTTGACAGCAATCTGACTTCTGACACCAGATAAAACCTCATCCATCCGGTGAGAAATAAAACCGCCGATATTTGGTGCAACTCCCGGCAATTTACCAAACTCCTGCCGCAGCGATTCCAAAGTTTTCGGCCTGTTTTTCATGCCCTCCTCGCTTAAACCGATATCAATGTGAGCCAAATTAACTCCCGCAGCATCAGCATCACCCGGAGCTCTGCCGGATCGCACTTGCACGTATTCAAACCTGCTATCATCCTTCAGTGCATCTTCAATAGCAAAAGCCGCGCTATCTGTTGTTTCCAAAGACACCCCCGGATAAAGCAGAATAGTATTCACCAAAGTTTGCTCCTGAAACTCCGGCAAAAACACCCGTCCAAAGGATGGCAAAATAATTAATACCGCCACCATACTAGCAGCAGCAAAAGCTAAAATAATCGCCGAATAACGCATTGATATCCTGATACAATAATGATAAATATGCTTGCAAAATCTAGGCAGCCAAGGTTCTTTTACACTCATGCGTTTGTTAGGCAATAAAATGGCGCAAAGGGCCGGAGATATTAACAGCGATTCCAGACTAGAAATCACCACAACTACCAGATAAGTAATCCCCATAGGCGTAAAAATTCGACCTTCTACACCGGGCAAAGTAAAAATAGGAGAAAACACCACAATGCCAATAACAGTCGCTCCAATTAACGAATCGCGCACCTCCTGACTGCCATCAAAAATCACATCCATCACCGGGTGCGGATGAAGAGAAGACGTATTTTCTCTCAAGTTGCGGTAGGTATTTTCGGCATAGACGATCGCATCGTCGATAGCAGTGCCGATCGCCACCGACAAACCCCCCAAAGTCATCGTATTCAGCCCCAGCCCCAGCCAATACATCGCCAGCAAACCGAACAGCCAAGTCAGAAAGAAATCCAGCAAAACAACCGTCAGAGTGCGCCAATTCATCAAAAACGGGATGAGAATAATGGTGACGATAATACTGCCTTCAACTAAAGCCGATCGCACATTCTCCACCGAGGAGTTAATATATTCTTCCTGTCGAAAAGTCACAGTAACTTTAATATCTTTTGGCAGAGCTTGCTGCACCTCAGCCATTGCTGCCTCAACCGCTTTAGTTACCGTCGGAGTATCAGCAACTGGCTGTCTGTTTACCATCACAATTACAGCTTTTTTGCCGTTAAAACTGCCATCGCCCCGCTTGATTGCAGCACCAATCTTGACATCAGCTACATCAGAAATTCTGACAGGTGTTCCGTGGCGAGAGGCGATCGCCGATTGCTGCAAATCTTCCAGAGACTCAATCCGCCCCACCCCCCGGATTAAAGTTTCTCGATCCGGCGTAATTAAATACCCCCCCGGCGCGTTAACATTCGCAGCCGCCGCCGCTTCGCCAACTTGCTGCAACGACACATTAAAAGCTTTCAATTTGGCAGGTTCTACTAATACTTGATACTGCCTTTCTTCGCCGCCGTAAGCCACCACTTGAGCAACGCCTGTTACTGCCAAAAGCCGATTTGTGACTTGCCAATCAACCAGACGGCGCACTTCCATCAAAGGAGTAGTTTCTGATGTAAAAGCATAGGTAATAACAGTGCCCACAGGAGAAGTTGTCGGAGAAATTTGCGGTGTTTCTACCCCAGCCGGGAGTTTGCTTTCAGCTTGCTGCAACCGTTCTGTTATCAACTGGCGCGCTTGATAAATTTCAGTTCCCCAATCAAAGATTACCTTAACCGAAGAAAGGCCCACAGCAGAAGACGATCGCACTGCTGTCACCCCAGGAGTTCCGTTAATCGCACTTTCAATTGGCAGTGTTACTAAAGACTCGATTTCTTCCGGTGCCAGACCCGGTGCTTCCGTCTGAATTTCCACCTGCGGGGGTGCAAAAGGAGGGAAGACATCAAGGGACATTTGCGGGATGATATATAATGTCCAAAGACTAATAATAATGGTGGCGATAACGACTAGCCAGCGACGGTTAATTACCCATCTGAGAATTGTGCTGAACATTTAATAATTTGGGAATTGGGAATTGGGAATTGGGCATGGGGCATTGGGCATTGATAAAAACAGCTATCCGTGTATCCGTGACTTCCGTGTCGTGCTGTTACTTTAAACTCTTGACTTCTGCCTCTTGAGTTTTAACGTGATGGTTGTTATTGTGTAACAGCAATTCATTGTCCAACGCCGATGCAGAGGCGGAAAAACTATTGTTTCCGGCATTGTTTCCAGAATCCGCTGCTATTGCTGGCAATTTGCGCCGATTTCCCCACAACACGCCGGCTGTGAAAGTCAGGGATGCGATCGCAACTCCTCCTCCTATTCCCGCCCACCATAAAGACACGGGTAAATTATTAAAATTAACCTCTGTTACCTTGGGAGGTGCGTCTTTCTTTGCCTCGTCTTTTGAGAACTTGCTGTCCCCCCGCAAAGATTGTGCGTAAAGTTGAGGTGCTCGCTGCGTTACTATCAAATCTCCCTCGAATAAACCCCTCTTAACTTCAACTAAATCTCCGGCAGTTTGACCGAGTTCAATTTCAACAGCTTGATAAGCATTGCCATTTTGGACGTAAACGGTTTTTTTACCGCTAACATCCACTACCGCCGCACTCGGAATTGCTAAAATATTTGTGGCAGTTTTGTCTGTTAAAATCTCTAACTCCGCAAACAGTCCGGGCTTTAATTCCCCGTTAATATTATCTAGTTCTGCTTTGACCGGCACAACCCGCGTTTCTCCTTCCACGGATGACCCAATTAAGGCGATTTTTCCATTAAAAGTGCGATCGGGTAAATTAGCGACTTTTACCCTGACTTCCTGACCCTTTTTTACTTGATTCAGGTCTTTTTCGTAAATATTGGCTGTGGCAAAAACGCGGCTGTCATTTAAGAGACTCATCAACGGTTTTTCAGCGTTTACTGACTCTCCTGGGGTGATTTCGCGATCGGCTACCGTCCCCGAAATCGGAGCAACTACGGTAACGAGTCCTCGATCGTTGGCAACAGTTCCTAATTGTTGGAGTCGCGCTTGATAGGCTGCGTCAGCCAAGCGAATGCGCGACTGAGCGACTTCAACGGCAGTTTTGCCGCGTTTGAGTTGGTTCTCGGCTTCTAGGACTTCCCGGCGACTCTGAGCTCTGGTAAGTTGAGCTTTTGCTTCTGCTACTCTGCCTTGAGATTCCCGCAATTCCCGCATCGGCAGGTCTACTTCGGCTTGTTTAATTTCGGTTTGGGCTTTGATAACTTCAGGACGGCTTTTTGCCTTAGCAACAGCGGCTTGTGCTTCGGCGAAGTGGGCTTGCGATTCCAGCATTGTGCGCCGCGCGATCGCTCCTGATGCCGCTAATTCTTGGTCGCGATCGAACTGTTCTTTAGCAATAGTTAATTCTGTTTCTGCCCGCGCTATTTCGGCTTGCGCTATTTCAACTTGACGTTGATAGTTTTCTTTAGCGGCTTGCACAACCGAACGCTTGTTTACTAATTCTTGTTCTCGCTGGTACTGCTTAGTTACCGCTGTCAATTGGGTTTGGGCTTGGGCGATTTCTGCTGCAGATACTTGAAGTTGGCGATCGTAATTTTCTCGTGCTAGTTTGAGATCGCCTTCCGCTTGCTGAAAATCTGCCTCAGCTTCGGCACGTTTCGAGAGAGATTCAACCCGCAATTGTCCTAATTCTGAACTCGATAAAACCGCAACCTGTTGACCTTTTGATACTTTGTCGCCAGGCTTAACCAGCAACTCTACTACTTTCCCAGCAACAGGAGCAGTAACTTCTACTTTTTGGTTTGGTAAAGTTTCAATTTGTCCAGTAGTTTTAATGCCGATATCTAGTCGCTGAGAGGCAGCAGGGGAGACTTTAATTCCTAATCGTTTTGCTGTTTCGGCATCGACAGAAATAGCAGCAGGAGTTTGAGGTGTTTCGCTGCTTTGGTGAAATTCATTTCCGTGGCCAGCGTGGGCAAAAACTGCGGCGGGAGAAGTTAGCAAAATTAGGCTGAGCAAACTTCCCGAAAAGCTGCTAATAATTGCCGGAGATGGAGCATATTTGTAAAATATCATCGTTGGCATTGTCCTTGAAATCAGGTTGAGTGCCACAGGTTTAGCAGTTGGTATTTTGCCAAGGTAAGTAAGTAACACCCATTAAGTAAAGTTACTTATTAGCATTTTCCAAGAAGCGACCGCTAAGCAATGACCAAGAGCTAGAAATGCTCTACTCAACCTAGTATTTCACGGTCACATGAAATTAGGATGAAATTTTGAATCAGCAGCCCAGATGCCCACCAGATTCTAAAATACGAAGATAAGTTTCGCCTAATGACAAGCGATTTTGCTGTAGATTTTTTTCTGTTTTTTTTATCTCTGCTGGCGCTGCAATTTCTTTTGTCAATTCGCTCAGTAGCTCATCTACGGCTGCATTCGATTTATAAGTGCTGTTTAATTCCAAGGTATTCAATATCATAAACTACCTTCTCTATGTATATAGCTTTTTGCTGACCTATCTACTACTTTAGAGGTAGGGCTGAGCAATTGTCTACAGTATTCTTACGTAACTTTCTACTACTTTAGAGGTAGGGCGGTTCAATTATCTACAGTAGGTGTAGGTACTCTCAGGGAAGTGAGGTGGAGTCAGACAAATGCTGACAGCCACAGTCGAGCTACATTACTTTGTCTACCAAGGTTGTCGCGACTTTTTCATTTGCTCGATTTCTTGCTTTGGTGAAGTAAGTATTTTCGGAACTCTTGAGCTACTGTGATTAATGTCACTCATTTTCGCGATTGGGGTCACTTTTTATTGAGGTGAGCTAAATTACTGTTTGTACCAAGTTTGGCGCCACTGTTTCATTTGCTCAATTTCTTGCTTTTGCGAAGTCAGAATTTCTTGAGACAATTTCTTCATTTCCGGGCGTTTTGACTTCTTCAAAGCATCTTCAGCCATCACTAAAGCTCCTTCGTGGTGAGGAATCATCGCATTAATAAATCGCAAGTCAAATTGGTCGTCAGCGGCCCCTAAATCCATGCTCATCATCATGCTTTGCATTTGTTCGGGAGTCATTGCCATCATGTGACCCATTGGAGCGTGATAAGCCATCGGGGTACTGCTGGCTTTGGGATACCAAGCTTTTCGCCACTCTTTCATTTGATTGATTTCGCGGTTTTGAGCAGCAATTATATCAGTGGCAAGTTTTTTCATTTCCGGGCGTTTTGATTTGTTAAGCACCTCTTTTGCCATGTTTACAGCACCTTGATGGTGTACTGTCATGCCATCAATAAACCGCAAATCGTAATCGGCATCGGCAGGGCCTAAATCCATTGACATATCGTGATTCATGCCATGATTCATGCCATGATTCATGCCACCGCCTTGGGCCACGTTTTGCTTGTTGTTTGCTTCGGTTGCAGCCGTAACATTTGGGGCTTGAGTTTCGCTGGAAGGGGCTTTTGAACAAGCTGCAAGCACTCCGCTGGTTAAAGCGGCTGCGGCGGTCAATATCAGGACTGCAAAGCCTGTTTTTAATGAAATTGGTTTCATAGATTTTATATCCTTAAAACTGCCATTTATTTTCAGTTTTTCATATATAAATGAAATTAGGATGAAATTTTTGCTGCGAACTTGTAAAGAATTATTGCTGTGCCGTCGATCGCCCTCAAATTTAAGATTTACAGAACTCACTTGAATCTAATTATGTAGGGTGCACAGCGCGTGCCTTACCCCTATGGGTAGCGTGTCAAACCAGTTTTTTTATAATTCCTGATTTATTTTGCAATTACCCTTGACTCTCCAGTTAACTGGAGACTTTACAATGGAGTTAATTCATTGATTGAGCAGAGTAGTTTCTGCTGAGGTTCAAATTATGACTTTACAGCTAAAAGTTCCTAAAATGGCTTGTTCTGCTTGTGCGACTACGATCGCAAAAGCAGTCCAAGCCATTGACTCAGCCTCAACTGTTGAGGCGGATCTCAAGACAAAATTGGTCACGATTCAAACCGCTAAGTCGGAAAGTGAAGTTAGGAAAGCGATCGCATCGGCGGGCTATCCAACTATTTAAAGACAAAGGGTAAATGTCTCATTGAGGATGGCATATATGGACAATCTCACACTTAAATTGCGGGGCATGAGTTGTGCTTCTTGTGCTTCCTCTATCGAACAAGCAATTCAATCTGTTCCCGGCGTAATTGAGTGTCATGTCAATTTTGGGATGGAACAAGCAACCATCCAATACGACTCCCAGCAAACCGACTTAGAAACAATTCAATCGGCGGTTGATGATGCGGGATACCAAGCTTTGCCACTTCCAGAAATGGCGGCGACAGAGGATGATTCCGAACAAGCCGATCGCAAATCGGAATCTCAAACCTTGCAGCGGAAACTCTGGACAGCAGGTATCATCAGCATCCTGCTGGTTGTGGGTGCTATTCCAGCGATGACCGGCTTGCACCTGCCATTTATTCCCGCATGGCTGCACAATTTTTGGCTGCAATTAGTCCTGACATCCCCCGTACAATTTTGGTGCGGCAAATCGTTTTATGTGGGAGCTTGGAAATCCCTAAAACGGCGTGTAGCGACAATGGATACTCTGATTGCCTTGGGTACAAGTGCTGCTTACTTTTATTCTGTATTTGTGACATTTTTCCCAGGTTTCTTGACAGCCCAAGGTTTGACTCCTAGCGTTTACTACGAAGTAGCAGCTAGCGTTATTGCCTTAATTTTGTTGGGGAAAACCCTAGAAAATCGGGCGAAGGGAGAGACTTCCGAAGCCATTCGGAAACTCATGGGTTTGCAAGCAAAAACTGCTCGGATAGTTCGCAACGGGGAAGAGTTGGAAGTGCCGATCGCCCAAGTGGAAATTGGCGATGTTGTGCAGGTGCGGCCGGGAGAGCAAATCCCCGTAGATGGAGAGGTAATTGAAGGATATTCCACAGTAGACGAAGCAATGGTTACGGGAGAAAGTTTGCCTGTCAAAAAGCAGCTTGGCGACGAAGTTATCGGAGCGACAATTAACAAAACTGGCAGCTTCAAGTTTCGGGCGACAAGAGTTGGCAAAGATACCTTTTTAGCTCAAATTGTCAAGATGGTGCAGGATGCACAGGGTTCAAAAGCACCAATTCAAAAGTTAGCCGACCAAGTGACGGGTTGGTTTGTTCCTGTAGTAATTTCCGTCGCTTTAGCTACTTTTATTGTTTGGTTTAACACGACGGGAAACTTCACTCTAGCGACCGTGACAATGGTGGGAGTATTGATTATTGCTTGTCCCTGCGCTTTGGGTTTAGCGACTCCGACTGCTGTGATGGTTGGCACTGGTAAAGGTGCAGAAAACGGAATTTTAATTAAAGGAGCCGATAGTTTAGAATTGGCTCACAAAATCCAAATTATCGTGTTAGATAAAACTGGAACTCTTACCGAAGGTAAGCCGACTGTAACTGATTTTGTGACAATTAAAGGAACGGCGAACAGCAATGAGTTAAAATTGCTGCAATTGGCGGCGTCGGTCGAGCACAATTCGGAGCATCCTTTGGGGGAAGCTGTTGTTAGATACGCTCAATCTCAAGAGGTAAATTTGAGGGATGTTAAGGATTTTGAGGCGATCGCGGGGAGTGGTGTTCGAGGGGTTGTAGGCGGGAAGTCTATCGCCCTAGGAACGCTGAGGTGGATGCAGGAACTAGGCTGCGATACTGAATATCTGGAACTGCGCGCCAGAGCTTTGGAAGCTGCAAGCAAAACGGTTGTTTGGATGGCTGTAGAAGGCCAAATAGAGGCAATTCTCGGCATTGCTGATGCTCTCAAACCATCGTCAGCGCAGGCGGTGAAAGCACTTCAAAAACTCGGTTTGGAGGTGGCGATGCTGACGGGGGACAACCGCGCGACTGCGGAGTCGATCGCCCAATCCGTGGGCATTACTCGCGTTTTTGCCGAAGTTAGACCCGACCAAAAAGCAGCTCAAATCCAAGCCCTGCAACGGGGAGGAAAAATTGTCGCGATGGTGGGAGATGGGATTAACGACGCGCCGGCTTTGGCCGCTTCAGACGTGGGAATTGCGATCGGCACCGGCACCGATGTGGCGATCGCAGCCAGTGACATTACCTTAATTTCAGGAGATTTGCAAGGCATAGTTACAGCAATTAAACTTTCCCGCGCCACCATGCGGAACATCCGGGAAAATTTGTTTTTTGCGTTTATTTACAACATCGCTGGAATACCGATCGCGGCGGGCATTTTGTTCCCCATTTTTGGCTGGCTGCTCAATCCAATTATCGCCGGTGCAGCAATGGCTTTCAGTTCAGTCTCTGTAATTACTAATGCTTTGCGTTTGCGGAATTTTAAACCAAAATCTATTGCTTAAATTTGGAGGAATTATAAAAATGTTACAGCCTACTCAAATTTGGCGAAGTCTCGCGAGTTTAGGAATTGTGATGGGAATGACATCGGGAGTTCAAGCTTCCGAAATGTCCGTCCAGCATTCTACTTCTACGACTCAATTCCGCAGCATTGAACAGCCACTAGGTTTAAAAGTTGGCGTCACAATAGGTGGTTTAACATTAATTGGTTTGGAATTTTGGTGGTTTTTATTCAGTAAAGCTAAAGGGCAGCAAGCTGAATCTATTCAGGGGATACAAGAGTTGAATATTACTGTAGACGGGGGTTATGAGCCTGCCACTGTAGTTGTGAAAGCGGGTAAATTAGTCAGGCTCAATTTCTTGAGGCGTGACCCCAATAGTTGTCTTGAAAAAGTGTTGTTACCAGATTTTCACATTGTGCGAGAATTACCTCTAAATCAGGTAACGGCTGTTGAATTCACCCCTGACCAACCTGGACGATACCTATTTACGTGCGGCATGAATATGTTTCGGGGTGTAGTGGAAGTACAAAGCTAAATCAAATAGAAAGTTATCAACCTGCGGCAACTGCGACGGTTGAGGCGCGAGTTTTTTCAGCAAGAAATCGCTAAAATAGATGAAAGCTTAAGAAATTTGGAGTGAGCTAAATGCAACTACTACACACGATGCTCCGAGTCGGCAACCTGGAAGAGTCCCTCAAATTTTACACTGAGGTTCTGGGCATGAAATTGCTGCGGCAAAAGGACTATCCAGACGGTAAATTTACTCTGGCTTTTGTGGGCTACGGCGATGAATCCGACACTACAGTTTTGGAATTAACATACAACTGGGGCGTCACAGAGTACAATTTGGGGGATGCTTACGGTCATATTGCGATCGGCGTTGACGACATTTACGGTACTTGCGAAGAAATTAAAGCTCGTGGCGGTAAAGTTAGTCGCGAACCCGGCCCGATGAAGCACGGTTCAACAGTCATCGCTTTTGTGCAAGACCCAGATGGATATAAGGTTGAATTAATTCAACTGGCAAATCAAGGTAGCAACACCCAGAAAGTAAGTGCGGCAACCGCATCTTAGAGATCGATCGTCCTCCTAGTCCTGGTAGGGTGCGTCAGAAACAAACTTTTTGAGTTAGGTTGAAACTCTTTCTCTGACGCACCCTACTGAGGGGATTTAGGAAGTTTTCAACATTTTTAATGCGATCGCACCGACGGTACAAACTGCTGCAAGTAACTCTTTTGCCACAAAATAGCAAAACTGCTGCCTATTTGACTTAAACTATCAAATTTAGGAATTAATTTAGATTCTCGGCGCTGGTCTAAAGCAGCGAGCGCCGAAAAGAATACAGCTAATACTAACAAAAATACCACCATCACACTAAAAAAAATAGTCCAATAAACTAGAAATTCGCTTTGGTAGCTCACGGTGGATATCGAGTTAATTACTACATCAGATAAATATAAAAGCAGCCCTACTGAAAACCACACCCCGAATAATACCCACGTCCACTTAAACATATCTGTTGCAGTCTTGTTATTTTTGGACACAGAAAGTTCTAACTCTCTAATTTTGCTGTTAATATTTGAGGTGATTTCATACAGAGTATACTGCAAAGCGTCTCTGATATAATTAAGTTCATTGTCTAGGTTGATGCACTGCTCCGAGGTGTTTTTGTCTAAGCTCAGGTTTGTGAGTTGTTTGCGATGGGCAGCCAGTTTATTGTCGAGGGTGTAATCCCATTTTTCTAGCCGCTCTATAGTCAAATACAAAAGTTCCCTATTAGCATCTAACAAACTCTGGCAATATATTATTGATTTAACTAACTTGCTGAGATTGTTGATATGCTCGTCTAGAGTATTTTGGTATTTATTTTGTTTAGATGACAAGAAACTTGCGAGTTCGACATCCCGATCGCCGCACAGCGACAAAGCCTGACTATACATCTCGTCAATTTCCTTTTTACCTCGATATAGTGACGCTTTGTACTCCTCAATTTCGGAAATAGTCAGACATTCTAAGGGCTGATATTTTACATTAAATTTATATACGATCGCTGTCATAATCTGCGCCGCTTTTCGGTCTAGCTTGTCTTTGTACGGTTCTAAAATAATAGCAGCTAGATTTTTTACTCTCGCTTCCGGGTGGTGCAGGAACTCAAAAATTTTGGCAAGTATTTTGGAGAATTCCCAGTCATTAAAATTATTTTCGGCAACTTCCCAAAAGTTTGTTACCGCTGCATCGTTTTCGGCACTCAATTTGTACGGACTCGTAACTGCGATCGCAGCAAATACTCGCTCGATCCAAAACAGATATTCTTCGCAATCCATTGACAGGCTCGGCAGCAGCCAGCTCGGCCCGTACACCCAAAAATCGAGACAATTCTCATATTCCTTACTGCTGTCATTTCTGCTGCTGTCGCCCAAAGCAAATTTGTTGCTTGTTAACACTTTAATTTGCTCTTCTACCACCCGCCGCTCAATTTCCTCTGCATTGATGGTGATATTGACAGCACCTTCCTTGCCTTGCCCTGCTTCATCCAAGCAAATTGACTTAATACTAACAGCCGCAGACCAGCGAATTAAAGGAGTCGATCCCCCTCGCGCTTCCACTTCTAACGCCGCCAGCAGATTTTTGCTAAAATCAGTGGCTCTAGCCGCTATCTCACTTGATATCAGCCCCTCTCGCATCTTCCCAAATGCCTGAATTGCCAAAGCGCGAAACAGCAAATTCGGATGTGGTTTTCTGAGCGATTCCGGTATATTAGCCCTTAATATTCCGCTGTTCTGTACGCCCAAAACTTCAGCAAAAGGATCGATCCCGCAATGTTGCAAAGTTCGTTCAACTGTGTTTACTCTTTGCCAAGGTTGAGTATATTTAGTGAGAGCGATGATTAGTGCTGTACCACTGCATTCCATTGGCTCAGGGATGCTAGGGCGATCGAGTTTCCACATATTGCTCGTCATAATTTGTCCCCAGGACAATTACTAGATATGGACGCCGTTGTTTGATGCTAAATTCAGCATTGCATTTACTGCTGCTTTTTGTCAATATTAGTCCTGGAGGCATAGGGAGTTATAAACCCGGTTTCACCAGTAAATTTCTCCTGACTAAACCCCAGATTTTTCTTATAAACATGGTTGAGCAAGGCAAAGGCGCGCCCCTAACTAAATATATAATTTAGCAGTAATCGGTGAAATGTCAAAATTTTAGGTTTGGTCACGAAACCCAACCTACTATAGTCATTTCTTTGTCGGAACTTTTAATATTTTGTCGCTCACCATTTGGTCAACAATTAAGTCGCTGATAATTTGAGCTCCGTGGGAGGTAAAGTGCAACCCGTCATTATTTTTTACATAGCCTCGCTTACCCGATTTATTGGCAACTACAGGAACAAGTTTTCCGGCTTGTCCAAATGTCTCCCAAGTAGAAATAAATTCTATTTTGGATGAAGATTTGCTGGCATTTTTATAAATATCGTTCATGATGGGAAAAGCTTTGATATAAAAAGGCTTTTTAGGTATGGATTGACCTATCCAATACACTTTTCTGACGGATGACGCATCTAGTAACTTGGCATATCTTTCTACTCTTTCTTGATAAGCTTTTTGCCATTCTTTTGTCATAACAACCCGGGCTTTTCCTTGATAATCAATAATATTTTGAGGATCGTTTGCTCCGAACAAAACTATCACTACATCGGGCTGGTAATTATTAAGAACTTGGCGAGTTCTGGCATACCAGTCATAATAATCTATCCGATTTAACCCCGTCGAGACTTTGTAGTCAATTTTCGTATCGGCGATATTGTATTTTTTCTTAAGAGTGTACTGGAGTTGAATTCCTAAGTCGAACATTACGGAATCTCCAATAAATAAAAATCTGCGATAAGGTCTGGTTAGTTTGGGTTTAGCTGGGGTTGGTTTTTTAGCATTAGCAGGCTTTGGGGGTTCAACGGTCGCTTTTGTTTCGGTTTTGACTGGAGGGATTTCTGGTTCTTTGGGGAGGCTATCGAAGTTAATATCTTTAATTTTGCTCCAAAAATCTTGTTCTGATTTTCGGAAACCGTCTATTTCGATCAGGCGCGCCGCTTGTTTAATTTCTGGACTGGCGAAAGGAGTTGAAGCAAAGCTTTTGAGAAATAATGATAAGTTTGAAAATATTAAAGTGAGAATTACAGAAGTAACAATCAGCAAAATTTCCCGGTCTTTCATATTTATTAGAAATTAAAGTAAATAAAAGGCGGAACGGTACTCGGCCCCAACATCAAGATAGTATATACGAGCAGCGAAACTAAGACAACCCGAAAGAAAATGTTTTTTAATGACAATACGGTTTGCAATAGTTTCGCGATGCGATCGCCCCACAAGTTAATCGCGCCGATAACTGCAATTACTAAATACAATTGCCAAAAGTTAAATTGAAAAGTTGCGACTGCAGGATGGACAATTCCTTCAAAAAAACTCACCGCAGTTTCCCAGTTGGGAGTGCCGAAAAATACCCAGCTACAAGTAACAAAACTAAATGTTAACAACCAACTGCAAAATTTTGCAAATCTGGGAAACGCATAGTCTAATTTAAAGTGGATAGCTTGGGGGAT
Source organism: Microcoleus sp. Pol12B3 (assembly GCF_036701355.1). Classification (NCBI taxonomy): domain Bacteria; kingdom Bacillati; phylum Cyanobacteriota; class Cyanophyceae; order Oscillatoriales; family Microcoleaceae; genus Microcoleus; species Microcoleus sp. Pol12B3. Next base: position 81,991 of record NZ_JAUBQS010000006.1, on the reverse strand, counting down.
ATCTTTACATAAATGGTTGACAATTAATCCTAAACCGTGAATTGCTCCCCAGAAAATAAAGTTTAAACCTGCGCCGTGCCAAAATCCACCGATCGCCATTGTCATCAGTAAATTTACGTACTTCCTCAACTTGCCGTATTTATTGCCACCAAAGGGAAAGTAAACGTAATCCCTTAACCACTCGGAAAGACTGATGTGCCACCTTTTCCAAAATTCTTGCAAGCTGAGCGATCGGTATGGCATATTAAAGTTGGCAATGGGTTTGAAACCCAGCAAACAGGAGATGCCGTTCGCTAAATCCGAATAGCCGCTGAAATCTACGTAAATCAAACAGGAATAGGAAATTGCCGCGAGGATTAAATCGATACTGCTGTACTGCTGCGGGACTTTGAATGGCAAGTCAGTGAAGTTAAACAAAAAGCTCGATAAAGTATATTTTTTGAAGAGTCCCGACAAAATCAAAACTATAACTTCTTCAATTTTATAGTCGTATTTTTCCGGTGAATTTAGCTGCCAGTAAAATTCGCGAGCTCGCGAGATTGGCCCGGAGGCAATTTGGGGAAAGTAGGTAATATAGGCGGCATAGTCTACAAATTTCGGACAAGGGATTTTTTGCTGGTAGCAGTCGATTAAATGAGAAATCATTCTAAAAGTGTAGAAAGACACGCCGACGGGGGCGATTATTTGTAAAACGGGAAAGTTGGCTGGAATTTGTAGCTGGTTCAGTACCTCAAATAAAGAAGTTACAAAGAAGTTGCAATATTTAAAGATGCCGAGATAGCCAATGTTTAAAATGAGACCGGAGATTAAAGCAAGTTTTTTATACTTACTGTTGCAGAGAACCCGTAGAATGATATAATTGTAGACTGTAGAGAAAATCAGGAGCAAGAGAAAGTCAAAGCTCCAAAACGAATAAAATAATAAACTAGAAACTAACAAGACAATTTTATACAAATCGACTTGGGGTTTCACAGAGACGATCAGGCTAAAAATAATTAGGAAAAATACGAGAAATTGGTAAGTCGGAAATAGCATAAATCTCAGCCGATTAAAAATCTTGTTTCTGGCAATATTTTTATAAGTACGGCCAGCGAACCTCTCCCCAAGGGTATCGCCCTCCGCCGATCTGACCGCACAAAATTTGGGGTGGATTGCGGACTGGAAGCTTTTGCAACAGGTCAATTATTTCACAACTTCCGCCCTAGTTAACCGCACTCATAAATTCATAATCCTGTTTAAAGATTATGATGGTTGTGAGACGATGTATTAACGGATAACAACAGGAATCCCCTTGATTGCGAGGAACCAACGTGCAGCCAACAGACCCTAGCAAATTTACAGATCAAGCCTGGGAAGCCATTGTCAAATCCCAGGATGTAGCCCGCCGCTTTGCCAATCAGCAGCTAGAGGTTGAACATTTAGCCATTGCCCTTCTCGAACAGCAAGGCCAGGCCAACAGCATTCTCAGCAAAGCTGGAGTCGATGCCCCCCGGTTGGCCCAGCAGTTAGATGCTTTTGCCAAACGACAGCCCAGAGTTGCCAACGCTGACCAACTATACCTCGGTCGCGGCTTAGAAGTGATGTTAGATGTTGCCGAGGCCACCAGGGCGACTTGGCAAGATAATTTTATCGCCGTTGAACATTTATTAATTGGCTTAGTAGAAGACGAACGAGTCGGCCGCAGGTTGCTGACAAAAGGCGACGGCCCGCCGGGCCGCCCAGGTTACGATCGCAAACCCCCAGCCGGTACGATCGATCGACCAAAACTCGAAGAAGCAATCAAATCTTTCCGCGCCACTGCTAAAGCCCAAGAAAAAAATTCCGAAACCGGGAAAGGCAGCCGCAGCAACGCTAAAGCCCAAGATCAAGATGGGGAAGCTAACTCCGACGCCCTCAGCAAGTACGGCCGCGATTTGACAGAAGCCGCCAAAGCAGGCAAACTCGACCCAGTAATCGGCCGCGACGAGGAAATCCGCCGCGTGGTACAAGTTCTTTCCCGCCGCCAAAAAAACAATCCGGTGTTAATTGGCGATCCCGGAGTCGGAAAAACTGCGATCGCCGAAGGTTTAGCCCAGCGAATTGTCAACGGCGACGTACCGGAATCTTTGAAAAATCGCCAGCTATTCAGCCTCGACATGGGCAGTTTAATTGCAGGGGCCAAATTCCGGGGCGAATTTGAAGAACGATTGCGTTCTGTATTGCGAGAAGTCATCGATTCCGACGGGCAAATTGTCCTATTTATTGACGAATTGCACACCGTTGTAGGCACTGGCGGCGGTGGCAGTTCCGGTTCGGGAATGGATGCCGGAAACTTGTTAAAACCGATGTTAGCCAGAGGCGAATTGCGCTGCATCGGCGCTACAACTCTCGACGAATTCCGCAAGAATATTGAAAAAGATCCTGCCTTGGAACGTCGCTTTCAACAAGTATTTGTCGGCGAACCCAGCGTTGAAGATACTGTTTCGATTTTGCGCGGATTGAAAGACCGTTACGAACGCCACCACGGGGTAAAAATTACTGATTCGGCCCTGGTAGCTGCTGCAACTCTGTCTTTTCGCTATATTTCCGATCGCTTTTTGCCGGACAAGGCGATCGACCTCGTAGATGAAGCGGCCGCCCACTTGAAAATGGAGATTACCTCTAAACCTGTGGAATTGGAAGGCATTGACCGCCGGGTGATGCAGTTGGAAATGGAAAAATTGTCGATCGAAGGCGAAGGAAAAGGTGCTCTCGCCCCCGGGCTCGGCTTCCGCGTCGAACGCATCACATCTGAGATTGACATTTTAAAAGTCAAGCAGGAAAAATTGTCCTCTCAGTGGTTGGGCGAAAAGCAGTTGTTGGATGCAATCAATAAATTGAAAGCAGAAGAAGACCAATTGCGAGTGCAAATCGAACAAGCAGAAAGGGCTTACGATTTGAATAAAGCCGCACAGTTAAAGTACGGCAAGTTGGAAACTGCGGTGCGCGATCGCGAAGCGAAAGAAGCGGAACTTTTGAAACAGCAAGCTCAAGGTTCTTCCCTGCTGCGCGAAAAAGTTACTGAGGGCGATATTGCGGAAATTGTCGCCAAATGGACGGGCATTCCGGTTAATCGGTTGTTAGAATCCGAACGCCAAAAATTGCTGCAATTGGAAAAACACTTGCACCAAAAAGTTATCGGTCAAGAGGAAGCTGTAACAGCCGTGGCGGCGGCAATTCGGCGCGCTAGGGCGGGGATGAAAGATCCGGGGAGGCCGATCGGCTCTTTCTTGTTTATGGGCCCCACAGGCGTCGGAAAAACAGAGTTAGCGCGGGCGTTGGCGGAGTTTTTGTTTGACAGCGATGATGCGATCGTCCGCATCGATATGTCGGAATACATGGAGAAGCACAGCGTTTCCCGGTTGGTAGGAGCTCCTCCCGGATATGTCGGTTACGATGAAGGGGGACAACTTTCCGAAGCAGTGCGGAGACATCCTTATTCGGTGGTGCTGTTTGACGAAGTGGAAAAAGCGCACCCGGACGTATTTAACATTTTGCTGCAAGTGTTGGATGACGGCAGAATTACCGATTCTCAAGGTCGAGTGGTTGACTTTAGAAATACCGTAATTGTGATGACTAGCAATATCGGCAGCGACCACATTTTAGACGTGTTTACTAAGAAGGAAAAAACCGTCAAAAAACCTGCTAATCGGAAGCAGGAAACGAAAGATTTGTCAAGTCAAAAGACAGATTATAAAGTGGCTGCCGACGGTACTGTTGAGGTGTCGGCCCAGCGAGTTGATGTTGATACTGTAACTAAGAGTGAAAACAAGACTGAAAACAAGAGTGAAAATGAAAATTTATTGACTCAAGACCGGGAGACAGACCAAGAGTACGAACAGATGTTAAAACGGGTGATGACAGCGCTGCGATCGCACTTCAGACCCGAATTTCTCAATCGGGTGGACGAGATAATTTTGTTCCACACTTTGAGCAAGGTTGAACTGCGGCAAATAGTCAGTATCCAAGTGAAGCGGATCGAGCGGTTGTTGGCCGAACAAAAAATTACTTTGGAACTGTCCGATGCGGCGAAAAACCATATCACAGATGTCGGTTACGATCCGGTTTACGGCGCTCGTCCCTTGAAACGCGCCATCCAGCGGGAGCTGGAAAACCCGCTGGCTAACAAGATTCTGGAAAATGCGTTTGTGGAGGGTGATACAATTGCGATCGACTGCGAAAATAATAGTTTACTATTTCGCAAAAAAGATTCTCGCCCAGCGCTGACAGGTAACAGTTTGTAGTTGCCGAATAGTTTGGAACAGGCAAGATGCCTGTTCCACAAACAATCAATTTTCTTGTGGAACAGGCATCCTGCCTGTTATTAAAAATGGTGAAATATGTCAAGAATTAGAGATGGTGCGGCTGCCATAGGCATCCAGGCTGTAGGCGGGAACGCGAACGCTGTAATCCATCTCTGTTGCCGTGATTGCTACAGCCAATTTTTCAAAAGATTCATCGTTCCAATTCCGCTCGTGGATGGGCTTTGACTGTTCCCCGAGGAAATATGCTTGAGTGCCAATTACTGAGGCCGCGACCCAACCGACGATTAAAAGAGCGATTACAATAGCCATATTTGCTTTTTCCTTAACTTTTGTTGCTTTATGTAAACTAATGTAACGAAAATTAGTCATAAACGTCAAGGTACTGTAATGTCGTGGCAACCGTCTGGCAGGTAGTAAATACCGCACCTAATCCTGAGTCTGTAGGGTGCGCTTACTGTCAACAAGGGCTCGATCCCCCCTAGCCCCCCTTAATAAGGGGGGGACAAGAGTGTTCTCAAAGTCCTATCAAGGGGGATTTAGCGGGATCGAGACTGGACTACCAGCGAGAGATTCAGAGGGGTTTCAGGCTTAAGTTGACACGCCTTGGTAGGGTGTGCACCGCGGACCTGTCTTTCGGGTGTACACCGCGCATATGTATCGGAATTGTGAACTGTATCCGAAATAGCAAAACAGCTTGTTGAGATTTTATAGTTAAGAAATTATAAGTTTTGCGTTAATAAATTACGATTAAAAGTCTGCCGCTGGCATGAGGAATAGCGGCTAAATTATGAGTTATGATTTATCGGTTTGGATGGGAACTAACAACTCCCAATTACCAAATTTTAAGTACAAATTACCAATTACCAATCATCGCTACAAATCATGCCCAACTCAATGTTAAATGACGACCCCTTGTGGTTCAAAGACGCGATTATTTACGAAGTACCAGTTCGGGCTTTTGCCGACAGCAATGCAGACGGCATCGGCGACTTTAGAGGGCTGACAGAAAAACTGGATTACCTGCAAAACTTGGGAGTAACAGCAATTTGGGTACTGCCATTTTTTCCCTCGCCGCTCCGAGACGACGGTTACGATACATCTCACTATACTACCGTCAACCCGATTTACGGCACATTAGAGGATTTTAAAGACCTTTTAGAAGCAGCGCACCAGCGGGGAATTCGAGTCATTATTGAGTTAATTGTCAACCACACTTCCGATCAGCACGCTTGGTTTCAGCGAGCGCGCCGCGCCCCGAAAGGAAGTAACGAAAGAGATTTTTATGTGTGGAGCGACACGCCGGAAAAATATCAAGATGCTCGGATTATTTTCCAAGATTTTGAAACATCTAATTGGGCTTGGGATGCGGTAGCAAAAGCTTATTACTGGCACCGTTTTTATTCTCACCAACCAGATTTAAATTACGACAATCCAGCCGTCCGCCAAGCCATCTTAGATGTGGTAGATTTCTGGTTGGCACTGGGAGTAGACGGACTGCGGATGGATGCGGTGCCTTACCTGTACGAGCGCGAAGGTACTAACTGCGAAAACCTGCCAGAAACTCACCAATTCCTGAAGCAATTGCGGCAGCACGTAGATGAGAAATTTCCGAACCGGATGCTGCTGGCTGAGGCGAATCAGTGGCCGGAGGATGCAGTTCAATATTACGCTGCCGGGGATGAATGTCATATGAACTTTCATTTTCCGCTGATGCCGCGTTTATTTATGGCTTTGTACATGGAAGATAGCTTCCCAATTAGCGATATTCTCCAGCAAACTCCGCCGATTCCAAATAACTGTCAGTGGGCATTATTTTTGCGGAATCACGATGAATTGACGCTGGAAATGGTCAGCGATGAAGACCGAGATTATATGTATCGGGTTTACGCTCAAGACACTCAAGCGAGAATTAATTTGGGCATCCGCCGCCGCTTGGCTCCTTTGATGGGAAATAACCGCCGCCGCATCGAGTTGATGAATGCTTTGCTGCTGTCTCTTCCGGGTACGCCGGTGCTTTACTACGGCGATGAAATTGGCATGGGAGACAATATCTATTTGGGCGATCGCAACGGGGTGAGAACTCCGATGCAGTGGAGTGGCGATCGCAATGCCGGTTTCAGCCGTGCTAACCCGCAGCGGCTTTACGCGCCGCCCATTGTTGACCCTGAATATCACTACGAATCTGTTAACGTGGACGCGCAGCGGGCGAATCCGAGTTCTCTGTGGTGGTGGATGAAACGCCTGATTGCAATTAGGCAGCGCTTCCAAGCATTCGGCCGCGGAACTTGCGAGTTTCTGTACCCGGAAAACCGCAAAGTTTTAGCTTTTGTACGCACTTATCAAGACGAACACATCCTGGTAGTGGCTAATTTGTCACGCTTCGTCCAGACGGCCGAATTAGACCTTGCGCCCTTTAAAGGCGCTGTTCCGGTGGAGATTTTCGGTCGCACGGAGTTTCCGGCGGTTGGCGAATCGCCTTACTTTTTGTGCTTGAGTCCTCACACGTTTTACTGGTTTACTCTTACTGTTAAAAACGAAGATTTGGCGCTCCACGGCGTTCCCACAGACTTGCCTACTTTGGCGGTTATCGGCAATTGGAAAACTGCTTTTGCTACAAGTCAGTTAAGCGATATGCTGCTTAATATTTTGCCGGGATACCTGCGGCGCAATCGCTGGTTTAGCGGTACAGATCGGACAATTCAATCATTAGAAATAAGTGAGATTGTACCGATTGAATGTAAAGATAGTGCGGGGGAGCAATCTCAAGTTTACATTCTGTTTTTGCAGTTGAATTATACTGAAGGTATGCCGGAAACTTACGTTTTGCCTTTAGGGTGGGAAGAGATGAAAGGCGATGTGGACGATCGGGCGATCGCCCGCCTCCACTTCCCAGAAACCAACAAGGAAGTCGGGGTACTATTTGACGCTGCCGGGGACAAAGGTTTTCTGAGCGCGCTGCTGGGGGCGATCGCCAATTCTCGCAGTTACAGAGGTGCTGCAGGTCAACTGCTAGGAATTGCCGACAGTTCATTCAACTCAGAACAAGATTTATCGCAGCTCGACCCTCACCTGTTCAAAAAAGAACAAAGCAATACATCCGCAGGTTACGGCGACCGCTTCGTCCTGAAAATATTGCGAAAAATCGAGGAAGGAATCAACCCCGAATTAGAAATCGGACGCTTTTTAACAGAGCGCAACTCGATCCAACACTACGCTCCAATTGCCGGAGCATTGGAATATCACACACCAGCAAAACAAGTCCTTACCGTCGGAATACTGCAAAAATTAATCCCCGACAGCATAGACGCTTGGTCTTATACATTAGACACACTGCGCGACTATTTCGAGCAAGTAATGACCGTAGAAGCAAAGCATTCCGGCGAGAATTTATCTACTGCCCCCGAAAATTATTTACCGAGCGCTTTGACCGGACAAATGCAGCGGAACTCAAACTCGCTAGTAGCGGATTTATCCCTAGAAATTCCCGCCTTAGCTCGCGAACTCATCGGCTCTTACTTAGCATCAGCCGAACTTTTAGGTCAGCGGACAGCCGAACTTCACCTCGCTTTAGCTGCTGACACAGAAAATCCCGCTTTTGCCCCAGAAAGCTTCACCTCCTTTTACCAGCGTTCCATCTATCAACACATGAGAAATCTGGCCGGAAGAACTTTGCTGGATCTCAAAAAACGGATGTCAAAACTGCCGCCCGAAATACAAAAATCGGCGCAAAAGCTGCTCAACCGTGAAGATTTGCTCATGGAACGTTTCAAATCTATTTTGAACTTGAGAATCACGACCGATAGAATTCGCTGTCACGGAGACTTTCATTTCGGGCAAGTTCTTTATACAGGCAAAGACTTCGTAATTATTGATTTCGGAGGAGAACGCGATCGACCTTTAAACGAGCGGCGGATGAAGAGGTCGCCCCTGCGAGATGTTGCGGGAATGCTGCAATCTATAAGTTACGCTGTTACTTTGGCACTCCGGAATGAAGTAGAAAGTGGGATGATTCGCCCGGAAAATCTCCCGGAGATGCAGCAGTGGGCGAACGTTTGGCACCGCTGGGTCAGCCTCACTTTTCTTAACAGCTATTTGGTAACAGCAGCCGATGCGAATTTCTTGCCCAAATCTATACCGGAACTACAAGTTTTGTTGGATGCTTACATTTTGGAAAAAGCGGTTGGCGAGCTAGCCTACGAACTTAATTACCGCTTAGATTGGGCGGAAATTCCGCTGAAGCGGATTCTACAGTTGCTAAATTAATAAGGGGGGGTTTATCTATACTCGTTAGGGTGCGTGGCTTTCTAGCCACTAAAGTTGCAGCGAGATGCTGGAGAGTCACGCACCTTACATGACACGAAATCTGGTTGAACAACCATTTCCAGCGGCGAATATTAGGTAGGAGTTACAACTGATTCACGTATCTTTACGATCGCTTTGAGAATTTCTTCTCGATTCTTACCTGATTGCATCCATTTTGGAAGTCGAGAGAACAGACTCTGATTCGACCAGCCATAAATTTCATGAGGTTTTCGTTCCCTCAACTTTGCCCGAACAAAAGCCTCAATAAATTCTAAATGTCGAAGATTGTAAGCCCAAAGCGTCTTACCGCAACAGGAAGTTTGAAGCCACAGAGGATAGTGGAAGTAATTATCCTGTGCCTTACTATACCAGCTTTCAATATTCTGTTCAGACCAATCTTTTGAGGAACCACAAGTTGTACAGGAAAATCTGCGAGGAGCAAAGCTATCGACCTTATCAGGATCTATACAACGCACGATCGCACATGAACCACAAAAAGGGCATCTCACCAGAAATTCATTCTGGAATGAGTAGATGTCTTCACGAGTATCTTTAAATCGCTCCATACTTACGATTTTAAATAAAGAGATGTTTGATATAAAACTTGTTCTTGATGCGTTAACAACGTGCAGTCAGAAAGCGGGTAAGCCACACAAGTAACAGCGTAGCCAGCTTGCAATTCTGATGGCTTCAAAAACTTTTGTTCGCTTTGGTCGATTTCACCACTCAGCAGTTTGACAACGCAAGCAGAACACTCTCCTTGCTTGCATCCGTTCGGCAAGCGGATACCGGCATCTTCTGCCATATCTAAGATATACTGGTCGTCTGGTACTGCGATCGTGCGATCGAGCGCGAGAGCCTCATTTACCAACCGAACTTGATAAACTGCCATTTTTTTCTTATTCCTCGCAAAAGGCGGGTTTACGATTCTGTTAGTCCTAGCAAATATTTCGGGTAACACCCGCCCCTACAAATAGAAAGGGCGGGTTTATATCGTGTATATCTAGACAAGTGCTTCTTGATAATCGAGATTTTCATCTAGATAAATAGCCCGAATATCCTCCGGCAAGTTGGATTCTAAACTTTGATATCCTTTTTGCAGCAAAGCCTTTACCTGAGCCGGCGAAATAGCTTCGCCTTCTGCTTGCAAATAAGCTGCAATTCGAGTTTCGCTCCAGCGGAAAGTCTGAGCCATCAACACCACTAAACGCGGCAGCGGCGCTAACAATTCCAAGGCTTGTTTGACGTAACACCAAAGGGGAGGCGGAGCCGATTGCAAAGAATAGTGAATCGACTCAACAGGGGGCAATTGGGCTTGATTTATGCAGACTGCGGTGACATTAATCAGCCAGTTTTGGAGACTGAGATTTTCGCCATCAGACTCTTGGATCTCGCGGCGCAAATCGAGGCCTCGGAGTTCGTGATAGATGTGCTGCCAAGTGTGGGCAAACAGGTAATCGCCTTGTACAGGCGATCGCACGGAATGGCGAATCAGGGAGTGGACAATTTGAGCGTAGCGGCAAAAAATCGCCGTGAAGAACCGACCTTGATCGGGATGGTTTTGAAACAGAGTCAATAATTCCTGGTCGCTGTGATGGAACAGGGATTTGACCACAGGATGGTTGAGTTCGGAAAAATTAGGTGTTTGCACAATTGTTCTGGAAAGGTTTGGAGAATAAATGCTGGTGCAGCCCGATTCTACACGATTTGTCGATCGACATTCCAGAGTTGAGGGCCATTTTTTAGCGGTGCGGTGCCAGCAGAGCGGTATTTATGGCATTTTGTCCCTCTTTCAAGATATATATTTTTCAGTTGTGCGATCGAGCTTTTCACACATCAGAAAAGTTCTCAAAAACTCTGGCTATATTACTTCCCATAAAAAAGAATCTTCACCGCAACAATGCGTGTCGGTTCAGCACGATAAATTAAAAGCGCTCGCTTACTTATATCGTTTCCGGTAGAATCAGAATGATACCGAGGACACGGCACTGCCGTGTCCCTACCCGATTAATTGTAGGGACACGGCATTGCCGTGTCCTGACTGTGGGTAATATTCATTCCGATGCTACCGGAGTTGATATTACTACTATAAATAACCATATCCTCCGCCCCCCGGAGTCTCAATTACAAACACATCCCCAGACTGCATTTCCACAGTCGCCGTACTCCCTAATTCCTCAACTTTACCATCAACTGTTTCAATATAATTCCGCCCAAATTTACCAGCTTCACCCCCATTCAAACCGCAAGGAGAAATCACCCGCCGCCCCGATAAAATTCCCGCCGTCATCGCCTCCCGAAACCGCACTCGCCGCACAACTCCATTTCCCCCGCGATGAGAGCCATTACCGCCGCTACGATCCCGAATTGCAAAACTTTCTAACAGCACTGGGAAGCGCCATTCTAATACTTCTGGGTCAGTTAAACGCGAATTAGTCATGTGAGTTTGAACCGCATCCGTACCGTCAAAATCTGCACCAGCACCCGAACCGCCGCAAATAGTTTCATAATATTGATAGCGCTGATTTCCAAAGGTAAAATTATTCATAGTTCCCTGAGAAGCCGCCATCACTCCCAAAGCACAATACAAAACATCGGTAATATTTTGCGAAGTTTCCACATTTCCGGCAACTACCGCCGCTGGATAGCGAGGATTCAGCATACAGCCTTCGGGATTGATAATTTCAAGAGGTTTCAAACAGCCCGCATTTAGAGGAATATCGTCATCTACCAACGTGCGGAAAACATACAAAACAGCGGCTTTGCACACCGCAGCGGGAGCATTAAAATTGTTGAATTGTTGAGCTGAAGTGCCAGTAAAATCTATTTTTGCACGGCGCGCAGATTTGTCTATTGTAATCGCTACCTTAATTTGTCCGCCACTATCCATCGGATAAGTAAACTCACCATCTTGCAAAACATCAATTACCCTGCGTACCGACTCCTCAGCATTGTCTTGCACAAAGCCCATATAAGCTTGCACAGTCTCTAATCCATAATGTTCTACCATCTTAAGCAGCTCTTCTGCGCCGCGCTTGTTAGCAGCAATTTGTGCTTGCAAATCGGCTATATTTTGAGCGGAATTGCGAACAGGAAAATTCCCCGCTGTCAGAATTTCTAGTAATTCTTTTTCTCGGAAATAGCCCTTGCTTACTAACAGGAAATTGTCAAGCAATACGCCTTCTTCAGTTACTGTTGTACTGTTGGGAGGCATGGAACCGGGAGTAAGGCCGCCGATGTCGGCGTGGTGTCCCCGCGAGGCTACATAAAACAAAGGAAGGGAGGAATCCCGATCGAATACTGGAGTAATAACGGTGATATCTGGCAAGTGTGTGCCGCCGTTGTATGGATTGTTAGAAACATAAACATCGCCCGGTTGAACCGCATTGCCTTGTGCTAAAATTAAAGCTTCAACGCTTTCGCTCATCGAACCCAGATGTACGGGAATGTGCGGCGCGTTGGCAACTAATTGCCCGTTTTTGTCGAAAATTGCACAGGAAAAGTCGAGGCGTTCTTTGATGTTGACTGAGGAACTTGTGTTTTGCAATGTGACGCCCATTTGTTCGGCGATCGCCCGAAACAAATTATTAAAAATTTCCAGCAAAACTGGATCTGATTTAACCGCAGATAAACGCGAATCAACGCGGATATTATCTGCGTCCATCTGCGTGCATCTGCGGTTCAAAATTAAATCATTATTTTCGGTGATTTCCCCTTCCCAGCCCGGCTCTATGATATTAGTTCCCGTAGCTTCAACAATCATAGCAGGGCCTTCTATGCAGTCGCCCGATCGCAAATCGTCTCTCTGATAAACAGGCGTTTCCCGCCAGCCGCCAGCAACATACATTTGCACTGTTGAAATTGGTTGCACGGGCAAGATCCCCGTCCTACCAGATGGGGAAATAGTGGATGCTTCCGGCACATCCATTTTTTCTACAACTTCCACCGAAACCGCTTCCACAATCAGCGGTTTTTCTGGCATAATAAAACTGTAACGCTGTCGGTGAGCTGCTTCAAATTCAGCCTGCATCGCCTCAATATTGTCAGCAAAATCGACAGCCAAAACCGAGTCACTTCCTTGATATTTTAAGCGCAACTTGTTAACAACTAAAACCTCTGACTCATTCTCTGTGTTCTCTGCGACTCTGCGGTTCAATTCCCTCTTTCCCTCAGCCTCCAATTCGGTTAAAATATGATGTAAATCAGTGATTAATTCGAGACTTAATTGTTGCTCGATCGCCCTTTCGCGAATAGCCCGCACATCAGCCAAACCCATACCGTAAGCGGACAACACACCCGCATAAGGGTGAATAAATACCCGTTTCATCCCCAAAGCATCCGCGATCGCACAAGCGTGTTGGCCGCCCGCACCGCCGAAACAGCACAATGTATACTCCGAAACATCGTAACCGCGCTGAAGCGAGATTTTTTTGACAGCATTTGCCATCTTTTCCACCGCGATCGCCAAAAAACCCTCCGCCACCTCTTCGGCCGTCCTCTCGCCCCCAATTTCCCCCGCTAGTTGCCCAAATTTTTGCTTTACTACGTCAGGGGCGATCGGCAAATCTCCATTCAATCCAAATACTTTCGGGAAAAAATCCGGTTGAATTTTCCCCAACATCACATTGCAATCAGTCACCGTCAAGGGGCCGCCTTTGCGATAGCAAGCAGGCCCAGGATTGGCCCCTGCAGACTCCGGCCCCACGCGGTAGCGGGCACCGTCAAAAAACACAATTGAACCGCCGCCGGCTGCTACAGTGTGAATTGCCATCACGGGCGATCGCAATCTCACCCCAGCAATTTCCGTCTCAAATTCGCGTTCGTATTCGCCGTTAAAATGGGCAACATCTGTCGAAGTTCCGCCCATATCAAAGGTAATAATTTTATCAAAACCTGCCTTTTTGCTCGTTTGAACTGCACCGACAATTCCCCCAGCAGGTCCTGATAAAATACTGTTTTTTCCTTGAAATTGTGCAGCGTCCACTAAGCCGCCGTTCGATTGCATGAACATTAATTTAGGGGACGGTGCCCCGGTTCCCGCCCCTACAGCCTCGTTCCCAGGCTCTGCCTCTCTTAATTGACTGGTTACTTGTTCGACATACCGCCGCAAAATCGGAGATAAATAAGCATCGACAACCGCAGTATCTCCCCGCGAAACTAATTTCATCAGCGGGCTAACTTCGTGAGATACTGAAATTTGAGTAAAGCCAATTTCTTTCGCTATTTTAGCAACTTGTTGTTCGTGTTCCGAGTAGCGGTAGCCGTGCATGAATACGATCGCACAACTGCGAATTCCCTCATCGTATGCTTGCTGCAAACACGGGATAAATTCGGGATTGACAGCAGTTAACTCCTGACCTTGAGCGCTGTAGCGTTCTGCAACTTCAATAACTCGATCGTACAGCATCTCTGGCAAAACAATGTGACGCGCGAAAATATTCGGGCGGTTTTGATAGCCAATTCTCAGCGCATCGCCGAAACCTTTAGTAATTAACAGAATTGTGCGATCGCCCTTTCGTTCCAGCAAAGCATTTGTCGCCACCGTCGTCCCCATTTTAATCGCTTCAATTTCGGCGGACGGTATAGCTGCGTCGGCGGGAATTCTCAAAATATCGCGAATTCCTTGGACTGCTGCGTCTGTGTAGCGTTCCGGGTTTTCCGATAGCAGCTTGTGAATGACTAACTTACCGTCGGGGCTGTTGGCGACAATATCAGTAAAAGTGCCACCGCGATCGATCCAAAATTGCCAGCGAGTGCGATCGTCAAAAACAGCATTCATATCTTTACCACTCATCTTCTCTTTCCTTCCTTAGAGCCCTTTGCGCCTTCGCGATTCGTTAAAATAAAACTGTTATATATATCTAATAGCCTCAACCAACCCCTGACAAACACCAGCCAGAAAATCCAAATCCACAGTCTCAATCTTATCGCTTTCTCGATGATAATGCGGATTTCGCATATTAGCAGTATCAGTCACCATAATAGCCGGATAACCATTATCCCAAAAAGGAACATGATCGCTGCGGCGAGTATCCGGCACAATTAAACCTCGATTCGGCACCGGCAGCCACTCGCAGGGCTGACCAGATTTGCGAATTTTGCAACTCAAATTAATCAAATCTGGAACAGTCTGGAAAGTGCCAATTAAAGCAATAAAATTGCCACTATTTGGATAAAAATATTGCAAGCCAGCGGGATAGCTTTGAGAATTAGGATTGTGGTTGCAATAACCCAACATTTCTAAAGAAATCATTAACCGGATTGACTTTTGCTGTTGCTTGTATTTAGCTGCATAATGCTTGCTGCCCAAACAGCCGTATTCTTCCATATCGAAGGCGACTAATTGCACTGGATATTTGAGCGGCCCAGATGCGATATCCCTTGCGAGTTCCAGCAAAACAGCAACACCAGTAGCATTATCATCCGCCCCAGGTGTTCCGGGTACAGTATCGTAATGAGCACCAATTACGATCGGCAGCAACCGCTTCTTACTAGCCCGATCTAAGGGGGGTAAATCCAAAATCAAATTGTGATGAATTCGGCCGCGAACCGAAAAATCGTCAATTTCTACAGTTCCCCACTGTGCCAACTGTTCGCGGATGTATTGCTGAGCATAAAAATGCCCTTGGGATGCGAGGTATGGATTGCGATCGCGTACAATTTGAATCAGATGGCTGTGCAAGCGTTCTTTGAGATTCATGCGATCGGAGATACAATGAGTACACTAAGATTATATGGGATTAAATTATGATTGGAGAAGTCAGAATCGAAAATTATAAGTCCATTCAAAAGCTGAAGCTAGAATTAGGACGAGTCACCGTATTGATCGGTGAAAATGGCTGTGGCAAAAGCAATATCCTAGAGGCGATCGCCCTTGCTTCTGCTGCGGCAGATGACAAGCTGGATAACGAGTTTTTAGCATCTAGGGGCATCAGAGTTACAGAACCTCAATTTATGCGATCGGCCTTTGAAATGGAAAATTTGGTTAAAGATATCAAAATTGACTTAAGATGGAATGATGGACAAGAATTTAAATTTCGTTTACAAAATGATAACTCTCCCTATTCTCAGTGGGTTAATGACAGCAAGTATTATATTTCTTATAGTCCAGTTTACGATTTTGTAAGTTATCATACTGGCACAAATATAGAAAAAAGTAAGACTTTTAAACATCAGGCTTATCAAATAGTTGGTCTAAAAAAATTTATAATTTTCTCTCCTGAAAACCAAGCTTTACGAACTTTTGAAAAAGAAGGTCAAATTCAACCATTAGGGATTAATGGAGAAGGTTTGTTTAAACTTTTAAAATTTTTGAATTCTGATGATAACCAAGAGCCGCTTAATGAAATCAAAAAAAAGCTGCAACTCATAGATTGGTTTCAAGATTTTGAAGCTCCTCCAAATTTATCAAATATTCAAAACTCTCTCCAAATTAAAGATAGATACTTAGATCAAGAGTTAACTTACTTTGACCAAAGAAGTTCTAATGAAGGCTTTTTATTTTTGCTTTTTTACTTCGCTTTATTTATTAGTGATATCACACCTAAATTTTTTGCAATAGATAACATTGATGCTTCTCTCAACCCCAGATTGTGTCGCAGATTAATGCAAGAATTAGTCGAATTAGCAAAAAAACACGACAAACAAGCTATATTCACAACCCACAACCCGGCAGTTTTGGACGGTTTAGATTTAGATGATGATCAACAGCGGCTGTTTGTGATCTACCGTAACCAATTAGGGCATACTAAAGCTAGACGCATTCTCAAACCTGAACCTCTCGAAGGACAGGAACCTGTAAAATTATCCGAGGCTTTTTTGAGGGGCTATATCGGCGGACTTCCTAAGAATTTTTAATATGATTAGTTTTGGATTAATTACTGAGGGATTGACTGACCAGATTGTGATTGAAAATATTTTAGCAGGATATTTCAAGAATCCAGATCTAGATATTAGACCGCTTCAACCAGAAAGAGATAAAAAAGATGAAAACAAATTTAAAGGTTATGGTAGTTGGAGTCAAGTTTTTGCTTATTGCCGTTTAAAAGATTTTCAAGAAGCGTTTCAATTTAATGACTATATAATTATCCAAATAGATACTGATGTTTCAGAAGAGCATGGTTATGATATCCCACAGCGAGATGAAAATGGCGAATTTACTCCTCAAGAGTTGATTGAAAAAGTTATCGAAAAGTTTAAAGAGGAAATTGGCGAAGATTTCTACAGTCAATGTCAACAGCGAATCATTTGGGCTATATCAGTACACTCTATTGAGTGTTGGTTGCTGCCACTGTATTATAAAGACAACAAAAAGTCTAAATTCAAAAAGTGTTTAGAAACGTTAAATAAAGAGCTTGTAAAGAAACATGATTTTACAATTGACGCTAAAAAGCCTGAATATTATCGGGAAATTTCCAAACAATATCGCAAGCATAAGGATTTGATGGATTGTTACCAAAAAAATCCCAGTTTGACAAGTTTTGTAGTAGAGATTGAAAGCAAGAAAATTGTTATTCCTTTAGAGGACGAGTGGTAAATTTAGGCAATTTTGCCTAAACTTTTCCACCTGCTACACTTCTGATTCCAATTCGCTAACCCGCAACTGCACGGGTAATTCTACAGAATTCAACTCAGACGACTCTAACAATCCTGTTGCTTCAACTTCTGCACTCGCTTCACCGTGCCGCACTTTTCGCAATTTCTCACCCAAAGTATCCCGCTGATTAATCAAATAAATACTCACCAAAGTCAGTCCAACTCCCATCGATTGCAGCGGATTGAGGATTTCGCCCAAATACAAATTGCCGAACAGCAAAGCAAAAACAGGCGTAAGAAAGGTAAGAGAACTTAAACTGGTTAGACTCCCGGTAGAAGCAAAATAAAAGAATAAACCGTAGGCGATCGCACTTCCGAACACGGTAGAATAACCTAACGCCATCCAGCCGGAAAAATCAATATTCACAAACTGTTCGGACTCAGTTACAGCCGAAATTGCCAACAGCGGCAAACCGCCCAAAATCATGTGCCAACCAGTCGCCACCACCGGGTCAACATAACGGCAAACCCAGCGCACCAAAACCGTACCCACAGCCATCGACAAAGCAGCCAACAGCATCAACCATTCTCCACCCTGAAACAACTGTTCGATACCCGCAGAAACCTGCACGTTTTCTGGATGAAACAGCCCCAAAATCCAGCCATCCGGCAACCCAATTAAACTGATGCCAACTACGCCAATAACTAATCCCAACCAGCCCCAAAAACCAATTTTTTCTTGAAACAGCCACAAACACAAAATCGCCACAGCTAGCGGTTGAGAATCAATCATCACCGAACCCAAGCCCGCACCGGTTCTCGCCAAACCTTCGGCTAAAAAGCCTTGAAACAAAGTAGCGTCAACCAAAGCAAACAGCGAAATCCACAGCCAAGCTTTCCAACCCTGCGGCTGCGGTTTTCCCATGAATGCTGCCGCCAGCAGCACCAAAACGCCGGCAGGTACTAAACGCACGAATGCCACAAAAAGGGGCGTTGTGTGGGGCATCACCCCCTTCATCGCTACCATCGCGGTTCCCCACAGGAAAAACGGCGCAATTAGCAACAGCGGGGCAAAAGGCAGTTTTGAATCGGTAAGCTTTAGCTGCATGACGGAGACTCCAAATAATTAATGAGAGTGGCTCTCACGAGAATGATGTAGATTTGTTAAGCAATTTTTACAATTATTATATAGTGGTGTTGAGTTAAATTCGATCGTACTTATGGCAGAGGAACCCGATAGTCGGAGAGTGGGAGATCCCGATAGTGAGCGAACGCCAGATGGCGAAAATCTTCCCTCTGCCCGATCCGAATGCCTTCTTCCCTCGGATGAGTCACACTATAAGAGTTAGCTACAAAAATCCGTAACATTGCCCGAAAACTGCCCATGATTTGGCCATTCAAGCCCCGCTACCGCAAACAAATCGCCCGTATCGAAATCACCGGAGCCATTGCCGGAGAAACCCGTAAACGAGTCCTAGAAGCTCTCAAAACCGTTGAAGAACGAAAATTTCCCGCCTTGCTGCTGCGGATAGACAGCCCCGGCGGCACTGTCGGCGATTCCCAGGAAATTTACAGCGCACTCAAGCGTCTGCGCGAAAAAGTCAAAATTGTTGCCAGTTTTGGCAATATTTCAGCTTCTGGCGGAGTTTACATCGGCATGGGAGCCGAGCATATCGTTGCTAATCCCGGTACAATTACCGGCAGCATTGGCGTGATTATCCGGGGTAACAATTTAGAACGGCTGTTAGAAAAAGTAGGCGTTTCTTTTCAGGTGATTAAATCGGGGCCGTATAAAGATATCTTGGCATTCGATCGAGAATTGACAGATCCTGAACAGCAAATTTTGCAAGACTTGATCGACACCAGCTACCAGCAATTCGTGGAAACCGTTGCTGAAGCCCGGAAATTGGCTGTTGAAAAAGTCAAAAGTTTTGCCGACGGTCGGGTTTTTACCGGTCAGCAAGCCTTAGAATTGGGTTTGGTCGATCGGCTGGGAACAGAAGAGGACGCTCGCCGCCTTGCCGCCGAACTCGCAGGCCTCGACCCGGAAAAAACCGAGTCTTGCACGCTAGAAAAACAAAAACCTTTCCTAAATCGCGTCTTGGGGAGTAGTCTGGATATATCTGGGCTTTCAGCTTACAATAATTTGCTGGAATTCGAGCTTTCTACTAGCGGTTTGCCGCTGTGGATGTATCGCCCGTGATTAAATAGTCAGTTGGCACTTGGCAGTAGTTAGTTGGCAGTGGTAATTGGTAATTAGTAATAGGTAATTGCAACTAGCAACTGACAACTAGCAACTGACAACTGACAACTGACAACTGACAACTGACAACTGACTAAAATGGAGGAAATTTGCGTGGAGTGGCAAGTGCGGGGGATTCGTGGGGCAACTACTGCTAGCGAGAATTCGGTGGCAGCAATTCGAGAAGCGGTGAGAGAATTGTTAGATGAATTAGAAGCAAAAAATGATATAAATCCAGAATTAATTATTAGTGCTACGTTTTCTGCTACTCGCGATTTAGATGCTGTGTTTCCGGCCGCGATCGCCCGCGAACGTTCTCACTGGTGCAATGTTCCTTTGTTGGACGTACAGCAAATGCACGTTGAGGGTGCTTTGGAACGCTGCATTCGGTTTTTAATTCACGTCAATTGGCCGGCACATACTGAAATTTATCATCCTTATTTGCGGGGAGCTCAAAATTTGCGTCCCGATAGGAATTTAGCGGTGGCGGTGGCTGGGGAAAAATAAATAATAGATTCACTTTGGGATTGATTTAACAGTTAACTCACCATTACAGGTGGGTTTATTTTTTACGGCATTTGATACAGTACAAAACCTGCCCTAGGGATATACGGTTAAAAGCTTTTATTATAAAAAAACCCGGTTTCTTTGAGAAGCCGGGTTTTTTGTCAATCAGACGCTTTCTTGTGATGCAACCTAATCCCTAAAAAAATGTCATATATAAAACTCCAAAAGTCCTTTTTCCCTTCCAATATTCCCAAAGTTTGAGGAGAACCCTTTTCATCTAGCAGCGGCTTCACAGCTTCGTAAGCAGGCTTGTAATTGTACCAAGGAATTGAAGGCCACAAGTGATGGATCAGATGATAATTCTGCCCCAAAATTAAGATATTCAGAATAGGACTCGGATATACTCTGGCATTTTTCCAGCGATCGCGATCGTGAAACGGACGGTGCGGCAAATAATCAAAAAACAACCCCAAGGCCAACCCCACCACCAAAGCCGGAGAAAACCAAAAATTCAGCACGTAATCTAAATGACCGTATTGAATCGAGATATACACGATCGCGATCACAAACAAACGGCTGAGGAACCATTCCAATAATTCGTATTTCCGCCACAGTTTGCGCTTAAAAAAGAAAATCTCGTGGTAAAAAAACCTCGCAGCAATCAACCACAAAGGCCCGCCGGTCGAAACATAATGGTCTGGATCGTTATCTGGGTCATTGACGTGGGCGTGATGCTGCATATGTACCCGCGTAAACACCGGGAAAGCAAAACCCAACATCAGCGCGCTACCGTGTCCCAAAATAGCATTAACTGTGCGATCGCGATGGGCCGCATTATGAGACGCATCGTGAATCACAGTTCCGGCCATGTGCAACGCCAACACATTCAGCGAAAAACAGCACCACTGCGGCCATCCCCAACACCAGAAACCCAAGTTAGAAATCACGATAATCGCTACTGCACTCAAAAACAGCAGCAGTGTCGGATTAAAGTCACCGGGAGGACTCAGAAACTCTTTCGGCACTGTCAGCGGCCGTCCTGCCTCCGACATCTTTGTTAAGACTCCTTAATATTTCACTCTTGCGTAGTATAAGATACAAGCCGGACAATAGTAAAGTTTTATGAAAGAACAGAGTTCGATCGCCAGAAACTAGCCTCTGCACAACCAGGAAAGTATTGCTGTTGTGCAAGGATACCAGTGCTAGATTAGCCAAAAGAACTCTGCAGACCCAATAAAATCAATGGGTATCTTTGTATTTATGTCAAGCCTGAGAGCAGATAAATTTGCAAAAAAGCGCGCTGCCCGAGAAAAGATTACCGATGGGTAAAAAGTCAGATATTCTATATATTGTTCAATACCTGCTTTTTTGACGACTATCAAAATTTTTAAGACTTGAGACTAGCGTCATTGCTTGTAGTGAAAGATGAAACGTTAGCCGAAATTTAAACAAGAAATCCACCTGCCTCCCCAGAACACCGCTGATGCAATTGCCAAAAGCCCTACGCCGGACTAAAATCGTCGCCACCATTGGCCCAGCAACTTCGGACCCACAAGTGCTGCGCCAGCTCATAGAAGCCGGTGCCACAACTTTGCGACTCAACTTTTCCCACGGAACAGAAGAAGACCACCAGCGCAGCATTCGCTTAATCCGGCAAACTTCCTTTGAACTCAACCAGCCGGTTGCCATCCTCCAAGACCTCCAAGGTCCGAAAATTCGTTTAGGGCGCTTTGAGACAGGCTCTATAGTGGTCAAAAACGGCGATCCTTTTATTTTAACCAGCCGCCCGGTTCCCGGCACCGAACTCATTTCTTCCGTCACCTACGACCCCCTAGCAGACGAAGTTCCAGAGGGAGCAGTGATTCTGCTTGACGACGGCAAAGTGGAAATGCTGGTGGAAAAAGTAGACCGCGCAGCGCGGGAATTGTACTGCCGCGTCGTCGTCGGCGGGCCGCTTTCCAACAACAAAGGCGTGAATTTTCCGGGAGTTTACCTATCAATTAAGGCGCTGACTGATAAAGACCGCAAAGATTTAATGTTCGGCCTCGACCAAGGTGTCGATTGGGTAGCCCTGAGCTTTGTGCGAAATCCCCAAGACGTACTCGAAATTAAAGAACTGATTGCCAGTGCGGGCAAGCAAGTACCAGTGATTGCCAAGATCGAAAAGCACGAGGCGATCGAACAAATGGAGGAAATTCTCACCCTTTGCAACGGCGTGATGGTCGCCCGCGGCGATTTGGGAGTGGAACTGCCCGCCGAAGACGTGCCGATTTTGCAAAAGCGCCTGATTGCTACCTCCAACCGCCTGGGTATTCCGGTAATTACCGCTACCCAGATGCTCGACAGCATGGTCAACAATCCCCGTCCCACCCGCGCCGAGATTTCCGACGTGGCAAACGCGATTCTTGACGGAACTGATGCAGTGATGCTCTCGAATGAAACTGCTGTCGGCAAGTACCCCGTCGAAGCGGTGGCGACGATGGCGAGAATTGCAGTGCGGATGGAGAAGGAAGGAATTAAGCGGAATATTAGGAATGTAGAAGATATTGGTCGATCGATCCCCAACGGCATCAGCCAAGCAGTCAGCCAAATCTCCGAACAGTTGAACGCCGCAGCCATCATGACGCTGACCAAAACCGGCGCCACAGCCCGAAATGTCTCGAAGTTCCGACCCAAAACTCCCATTTTGGCAGTTACTCCTCACGTAGACGTAGCCCGACAACTGCAATTGGTATGGGGAGTCAAACCCTTGCTGGTGTTGGATTTGCCCTCCACCGGCCAGACATTTCACTCTGCCATGACAGTCGCCCAGGAAAAAGAGTTAGTGTGCGACGGAGATTTAGTCGTGATGACCGCCGGTACTCTGCAAGGGGTTGCCGGATCGACGGATTTGATCAAAGTTGAGGTAGTGACAGCAGTTTTAGGCAAAGGCACCGGTGTCGGTTTGGGATCGGTGAGTGGCATGGCCAGGGTTGCTCGCACTGCGGCAGATGTAGGAAATTTCCACCCTGGAGAAATTTTGGTAGTGGAACACACCAGCGTCGCTTTTGTGGAGATGATTCGGAAAGCAGCCGGTGTGGTGACGGAGGAGGACAGTTTGACTTCTCACGCCGCGATTATCGGTTTGCGCTTGGGCGTGCCGGTGATGGTGGGCGTGAAGAATGCCACGCGGGTAATTCGGGACGGAACTATGCTGACGCTGGATATGCAGCGGGGTTTAGTTTATTCCGGGGCCAGAGGCGGCTCAACTGACGCGGAAGTGACCGTTTAACTTTTGGTGAGCTAGGAGTTTTGGAGTTGTGAATTAAATTCTACAACTCCTTGATTTTTTCATTTAGGCTGTGCTACAATTCAAAATTGTCTGTGCCGATGTAGCTCAGGGGTAGAGTATTCGATTCGTAATCGAACGGTCGTGGGTTCAAATCCCACCATCGGCTTGCAATAAAATATATATTTTCAAGGGTTCTATAGCTTATTAATGCTGTAGAACCTTTGTTTTTTCCATGACTTGTCTATGGTTTGTCTATTTTAGTGAGGAATGCAAGTCGTCGGATTTTAATGGGGACTGAAGTCCTCACTAGGAACCTATTTCATCGCGGATTTTAATGAGGACTGAACTCTTCACTACGAAGCTATTTCATTACCAATTTTTATGGTTTTTAGTCAGGAGTAAAGTCCTCGGATTTTAATAAGGACTGAAGTCCGATGCTGGAAACCTATGGCATTGCGGCTTTTGTCGATGGCAAAAATACCAGATAGAGGGTGGCTATTGCTTGTCAAATTGTTGCCAAAAATCAAGTCCCAATTGAGGTAAATTGTTAAAGAGGAAAGGGAACACAATTTGTAATTACTTTGCCGATCGCTAGTGTTTCTAAAACTTAACAGAAACTTAACAGAAATCGCTGTAAAAATGCGGTAAAATCAACCTTGAAGAGCGCAGACAATTAAAAAAATAGCGAAAAATCTATGTGCCTGCAACCAGGAGATATCCTGCGCCAACGTTACCAAATTGTCAGTGAATTAGGTCGGGGAGGGTTTGCGAGGACATATACAGCTAGGGATTTAGACATACCGGATAACCACCTGTGCGTTATTAAGGAAATTAGGCAGCCAAGCGATCCGCAACTCTTGCCAGAAGCACAGCAGCGATTGGAAAGAGAAGTTCGATCTTTGCGCCGATTGGGCGGACATTCGCGCATTCCACAGTTATTCGATAGCTTTCAAGAGAATGACAATTTTTATTTAATTCAAGAATACATTGAAGGACATCCGCTGAGGCAAGAATTCGCTCCAAATACTCAATGGACTCAAGAGCAAGTAGTTGAATTTTTGCAGGATATCTTGCCAGTTATCGCTTTTGTTCACGAACACAATGTCATTCACCGCGATATCACTCCTTCTAACTTAATTCGGCGCGATTGCGATCGGCAAATAGTTCTGATTGATTTTGGGGCTGTCAAAGAAATCAGTTCCTTGGAAATAACTGATTCGGGAAACACTATCAGCAGAACTATTTATACGCAAGGATATTCGCCGGCAGAACAAATTGCTGGCAATCCTCAATTTTGTAGCGATATCTACTCTGTAGGTATTGTCGCTATTCAAGCCCTTACAGGCTTGTCTCCTGCTCAAGATTTCCTGACAGATTCCCGGCGGGGCGATATCGTTTGGCGCTACTCGACTCCCGATCGCCCTATGGTACAGATTAGCGCCGGCATGGAAACGATTTTAAACAGAATGGTGCGCTACAACTTCCCCGATCGCTACCAATCTGTTGCTGATGTTTTGCAGGCTTTGAATTCGATCGCCACCTTACACCCGGCGCCCCCACTGTCACAGAATTTGAATGTACCGCAACAGTTGCCAGATAATCATCCAATCCTATCCCTATCGCCACCGCCGAAACGCGATCGGTTTTCGGGATTTTGTCGATCGCACTTTCGCCGATCGCTGTTGGCAATTGCGGGAATTATTGCCGGATGTGCGATCGCCCTTTTTTTTCACAACATTTTTACCCCGAAAACTTGTCTTTTACTGCAAGGTGATGCTTTAAGCTGCGGCGAAGAATCTCTACTAAAATCCTCGACTCCTCGATTAAAGCAAGCAGGAGTTAATGAATTTGCCAAATCCAATTATCGGGAAGCATTTAATTACTTTAAAAGGTCGTGGCATGAAGAAGAACGCAAAGATCCCGAAACTTTAATTTACATGAATAATGCCTTATTAAAGGCTAAAAAAGCCGATTATTACACGCTTGCCGTAATCGTTCCCGTTAGTACCAACGAACAAGGTAGAGCCGAGATAGATTTGCCTAAAGAAATCTTGCGGGGAGTTGCTCAAGCGCAAACGGAAGTTAATTTAAAATTATTCAATTCTGAGATAGATCGCAACCTAAATGGTTTAGATTTTCAAGAGAATCAAGCTATTAAAGGTAAAGGTTTACAAGTCATAATTGCTGACGATGCCAATCTAAAAGAAGAGTCGCTCGCCCGCGCTAATTCCCTAGTCAAACTGGGCGGTGTTTTGGGCGCTATCGGTCACTACACTAACGCAATGACAGTCCATACAGTCGATATTTACAACCAAAATCATTTAGTATTAATTTCCCCAGGCAGTACGACGGAAGAAGCCACAGAAAAACCCCGAAATTTTTTCTTTAGGACTGTGCCTCGGACTAAAGTTAGTGTTGAAGTATTCGCGAAATATCTGATTGAAAAAAAAGGTCAAACCAAAGTAGCAGGTTTCTACAGCACCACCAGCGAAGCCACTTCCTCTTTTTGGGAAGAATTCAGAAAACAGTTTAGAGAACGGGGAGGAAATATTGCAAATATCACCGAATTCGATTTGTCACACAGCGACTTTAACGTGAAAAAAGCCATACAAGAAATTAGGCAAACAGAGAAAACAACGATAGTTTTAAGTCCGAGTCACATCCCGATCGCTCTCAACAATGCGATGGCACTTTTGCAAGCCAATCTCGACCGCAATTGGGTTGTCGGCACGGGGGGAATATACAGTCAAAAAACTTTAGAAGCTGCTGCTCAGTTACCGTCTTTTGAGAAAATGGCGGCCGCAGTTTCTTGGCATCATTTAAAATCTCCCAACCGCAAATTCCTTGAGAATACTCGCAAGCTTTGGGAAGGAAATGTCAGTCACCGAACTGCATTAACCTACGATGCCGCTAAGGCGCTGATTCAAGCCATAGAAATGCAGCACCAACCCAGCCGCGAAGGGATGCAAAAAACCTTAGCCGATCCAAATTTTAGCGCCACAGGAGCCACCGGAACAATTCAGTTTGACAAAACGGGTTCGCGCAAAAATTTTAGTCCGATATTAGTGCATATTGTCAAGTGTTCTAAGGAGCAGTTTGGGGTGACTTTTGTGCCGATCGAATTTCCGACAGCAGCAGCGGCGGGTTTAAATTGCGATTGATCGTACTACTTCTACTTGGGAGGCCGGGGGAGGCGAAAACTCAGGGGACTGAGGATTTGATTGAGAGTTCGCAGTTGTTCAGCAGTACCCAAACAGATCAGCATATCTCCTCCTTCGATCGCAGTTTCTCCCGTAGGCCCCACAATCAAAGTCCCGCTAGCGCGCCGCACCGCTAAAACTAAGGCCCCCGATTGCGATCGCAATTTGGCATTTCTCAAAGTTTGCCCGACGTAGACACAAGTATTGGGATCGACGAGAAATTCTTCCATGTAAAAAGAACTATCGGTGCCCGTCAAAACACCGTCTAAAAAATCCATAACTTGAGGCCGCAAAGCAGCCGCCGCCATCCGCTTTCCGCCGGTGATGTAGGGGGATACGACGGCATCGGCCCCGCCTCGCTGCAACTTCTTTACGGCTTCTTCTGTGGTGGCGCGGGCGATCGCCCGTACCTTCGGATTCAGAGTTTTCGCCGACAGCACAGTGTATAAATTCTCGGCATCCGAAGGCAAAGCTGCTACTATGCAAATTGCGCGATCGATCCCCACACTCAGCAAAATTTCGTCCAGAGTCGCGTCTCCTTGGACAGCCGTGTACCCCAGCGCCAAAGCTGCCTCAACCGACTGTATCGCCGAATCTATCACCACAAAAGAGATATATTCGGCCTGAAATTCCAAGGCAATTTGGCGGCCAGTGCGCCCAAAACCGCAGAGAATGTAATGCCCGATCAAAGAATCTACCAATCGCCGCTGCTGCCTAATTCTTGCTCCTTCTTGAAAATATCCTTCAATCAGCGCTTCTGTAAAGCGGTTGACGATGAAACCAATCACAATCACCCCCATCAAAATCAGGCATATGGTAAACATTCGGCCGCGTTGACCGAGGGGCTGAAGTTCACCGTAGCCCACAGTTGCTAGGGTAAATACTGTCATGTAAGCGGCATCTAGCAAAGACCATTTTTCCACCTGCCAATACCAAAGAGTACCCGTGCAGAAAATGCCGCCCAGGGCGATGACTCCGCCTGTTAAGTCTTTTTGCAGGCGCTGGTACTTTTGCTCTAGAGTTGAATACACCGATCGGGCTGACCTATTACCTATTAGCTGCTACCAAATTAAACCATATCAGCCCTAGACGCAGGGGCGGTCAAAAAGCCAGTTTCTGCCTAGATACTTTGCTGCCAAACTCAACATTTTGACTCTTAACCCGGTTTTTTTTGCGTGAGTTCCGACTGAGTTCCAATCCCATCGCAGAGGTGGCGATTGTTTTGATTTGCGATCGGATTTGTCTGCAAATAATTGCGGACTCCATTACAACCCTGCTGCAATAAATCGTCAAGATTAAAATTCCACAGCATCACCGTACCGTCAGCACTAGCACTAGCGATCGCCTTGCCGTCTGGACTAAAACTCGCACTCCACACAGCATCCTTGTTACCTTTTAAAGTTTTGAGCAATGTACCGTCAACGTTCCACAGCCTCAGCATTTTGTCTGTGCTAGCAGATAGCAA
The DNA here is from genome assembly GCF_036701355.1 of Microcoleus sp. Pol12B3. Taxonomy (NCBI): domain Bacteria; kingdom Bacillati; phylum Cyanobacteriota; class Cyanophyceae; order Oscillatoriales; family Microcoleaceae; genus Microcoleus; species Microcoleus sp. Pol12B3. The sequence continues at coordinate 54,186 of NZ_JAUBQS010000006.1, read as the reverse complement.
CATTTTACTGTCGGGACTAAAGCTGATATTTGTCACTCCACTTGTATGCTTTAAAATACTTAACGGTGTGCCGTCTTTGCTCCAAATTCTCGCAGTTCCTCCAGCACTTGCAGCCGCCAGCATTGCTCCATCGGGACTGAAAGTTACACTCATAATTTTATCACTTTCCATCTGTAAAGTTCGGAGCAATTTGATATCAGTGCTGGCTTCGATTGACTGCTGTTTTTGCAACTTTTCCGTAACCTTTCTCAAGCTCCAAAGTTTAACAGTGCCATCAGTACCAGCCGCAGCAATTATCTGACCGTCTGGGCTAAAACTCGCGCTGGTTATCCAACCTCGATCCACTTGAAAAGTTGCCAATTCTTCACCGCTGATTTTCCAGAGTTTAACAGTGCCATTGGCACTGGTAGAAGCAATAATATTACCATCTGGACTCAAAGAGACGCTTGTTATTTGATCGCTATGTCCTTTTAAATTGTGGATCAATTTGCCATTCTTTTGCCAAATTTTTACAGTTTGGTCGTCGCTTGCTGAGACAATAATCTGACTGCTAGGATTGAAGATGGCCCTGATAATTTTATCCGTATGCCCTGTTAATGTTGCTTGCAAAGTTCCATTAGTTTGCCAAAGTTTGATATAATTATCATCCGTAGCAGTCACAATCGTTTGACTGTCGGGACTGAAACTCGCGAAAGCAAGGGTACTGGCTTGAGTCTGCAAGCGGCGGCGTTCCCGAAAGTTGTAAACTGCCTGTTCGAGGGCGATCGCCACTCGCATCTGAATATCTGAGCTGACTCCGAGCGATCGTTTCATTTCTGTAACAGCTCTGATGCTTTCTAGCAGAGCTTCCTCTTTTTTATCTGCAGCAAATAGCGTTTCTGATAGCAAACTGAGAGTGAGAATTTTGTTGTTTCTTTCTTCGATGGACGGTTTTACCCAAAAAGCTACTATCAGGATTGATATTAATATGGCTGCGGCTCCTGTAACTGTTTGCACTCTCAGTTGTTGCTCCCGCCAAAGTTTAACTGCAATCGCTTTTTTCTGGTTTTGTGCTTCGCTTAGTTCCTGTAGTAACTTTTTTTCGCGACGCAGTTGTTCTATTTCAGCTTGATGCTGTTTTTCTTGATAGCGAAATTTGGCAAATTCCGCTTCTTGACTCGCACCTAAAAATTGATAATCTTGGGTGCTCAAGCTTTTATTTGCCGCCCACTGTCGCGCATCTTCCAGTGCTTGACCGCGCAACAAGCGAGATTCGTCTTGACAATTTGTAGCTATCCATGCTGTTAGGGATTCAGCATAGGGGCGCAAGTCGCCGAGTGCTTTTTCTACCCAGTTATGGTTGAATATAGCTGCGTAAATGCGGTTGGATACGGTTAATTTGCCGGCTCGTTTTACTACTAACCCGCTCAACCGCAATTCAGTTTGTTCGGGAGTATCATCGGCGCAGATCCCCCCTGCCAGGGCGGGCACGGGGGCACCGCCCCTACAATCGGGGGGTTCTGAAAGTGGCAATATTTTTTGATATAGTCCTAATAACCTACTGGCGCGGTGCTGACTTCTGAGAAGGCGATCGCGAATTGTTTTGATGTGTACAGGTTCATCGGATGATTCCCAATTATCAATAATACGAGATTGCACTATCTCGCTAATTAATAATTGATTTGTAGTAAAAGTTTCAGTTTTGCTTTCATCCGTTGAGTCTGATATAATAGAAGCCGATGCTAAGCTTTTTATATTGTGCAAAATCAGCTTGCAAAGCTTTTGAGTCAGAAATGGCTGCCCTCCAGTCCAATCCAAAATCTCTTTTAAAACCTCTTGAGGATTGTCTACTTTTCCCTCAAATCCCTTGGCTAAAGGCAGAGCTTCCTGTAAGTTAAAACCGTTCAATTCAATAGCTAAGCCGATATTAAAGGGCGTGCGAGTTGCATCGCTAATTAAATCAGATGGCGTAGCTACTCCCAGCAAAGCAAATGTAATGCGCTGGTATTCTGAATTGTGAGCGCGTTTATTGTAGCAACATCTAATTAATGCAAAAAAATCATCTAGCGGTTCTTGGAAACTCAGAACGCTATCAATTTCATCAATAAAAATGACCAGGTTTTGAGAAATTTTGACTAGCAGCAATTCTTCAATTAACTCTGCTAAGCGCTGCACCGGGGGCATCAACTCTCTCTCCCGCCACCAAGTCATAAACTCGACTGGGTTAAACAGGTTGAAACTGCACAATAGCTTGTAAGCGACGCCACCGTACCACTTATCTAGAGAGACTTGCTGGTTGCCAATGTCCGAAAGGTCGATCGTAGCACAGGCAATGCCATCAGCCGAGAGTTTTTGTACAGTTCGCACTAGCAAACTGGATTTGCCCATTTGTCGGGAATTGAGCACGTAACAAAACTCTCCGGCTATGAGGGCTTGATAAAGTTCTGAGTCAGCTTGTCGCACTACATAAGTAGGTGCATTTTGCGGGAGACTGCCGCCGATTTGATATTGGTAATCGACTGTCATGATCTAGCCTCTAGTCATAAGTTTGTGGCATTTCAATGGTGCCTATAGCACAAGCAATTTTACCATTTTGATAAGTTGGTTCTGGTGGTTTGATTGTACCAGGAGAATCAGATCTGCACAATATAGATGTTGTCCTTATTTTATTTTTAGAAGCATTTGATTCAACTTTTGTAGCAGGAATTACAAAAACTACACCGACAAAGCTTTTAATATCTTTATGCTTTGAAACTCCATAATTAAATGTCGCTTTTTTTGTTGTATGGTGGGAATATTTGTAATTTTCTGTCTCGGTTTTAATGATGCGAATTCTTAAAGCCTTAACAGAAGTGCTAAAAACACTTTTTTCGGCAAAATAGGCTTGCTGACGTTTGTTGATTAAGCTAATATACATTCTGGGTTCCCATTGCTTGTTGATCCTAACCCTAGCCTGAAAGGGTCGCACAACTACGGAAGCTAATACTCCAATCACCATTAAACTCACTAACCATCGACAACCATTAGATTCAATGCTAGCTGATTTAGAATTATGTTGACTCATTGTTTTGTATCCTCTCTGTTTGTTGTAAAAACTTTAGTCCGGTAAATCTAAAGTGAATGCCGATTTGATATTGGTAATCGACTGTCTTTATATTGCGTATAGTTAGATTATCTGGTCACTTGTGTCGTGCCTTGACCACAAGCAATTTTACCATTTTCATAGGTGGGTTCCGCTGGTTTAATTGTCCCGGGAAAATCAGCTTCGCACAATATGGACGTTGTAGTTCTTTCCTCTTTAGCAGCATTTGGCTCAAACTTTTTAGCAGGAACCAGAAAAACACCCCCGACATAACTTTTTATTTTTTTTTCCTTTGCTACTCCATAATTCAATGCTGCTTTCTTAGTGGCACGAATTGAATACTTGAAATGTGTTGTCTCTGTTTTAATGCCAAGTCCTAAAGCATCAACAGAACTGGAAAAAGCATTGTTTTCTGCCAAATAGGCTTGCTGACCTTTGTTCATCGAGCTAACATACAGTTTTGCTTCGGGAATCCTGCAGCGATGGCTAGTATTAAGAAATGATGGCAGAGCGATCGCACCAATTACTCCAATGCCCATTAACAGCAATAAGCATCCGCAACCTTTATAAGCTGAATTGCTAATACTTGATTCTTGATATTTGGTCATAATGTTGTTTCCTTAAATGGTATATAAAAGGCGAATTCAAGTCGGAAAACTAGAGCGTTTTCCTCGTTACAAGGCTCTTTATGGTAACGAGAAAAACGAGGAAATACTAATCCCTAAGCTCGCAGCTTTTGTACTTCTTTCCGCTCAATGGATGTCGGCTGAACAACTTTACTGCCGATCGCAAAATCGCGCAATTCCACTCTAGTAAACTTCACACCCCAAGGATCTGTCGTTGTATCCAACTCCTCGACTAAAGCATTATTGATTTCATTGCGAGCCGTGTAAAGTTCCTCCAGAGCTAATGTCGCAATGTGAGTCCGAATTGAAAGAATCAGCATATTTAACATCGCTTCCTTGAGATTCTGCACCTTGTAAGACGCTTTTTCTAAGTCAATTATTCGCCAGTACACAATAAATTCAACGGTGACGGCAACGCGATCGCGCGTCGTGCACTGTTGGGGTGGCAGGTTTAAAATTTGCTCGCGCAGAGTTTGTTTATAGGCGACTGTTTCCACAAAGGGAATCAAAAAAGTCAAACCAGGTTCGAGTTTCTTGCGATCGTACTTTCCGAAAATTTCAACTAAAGCCTCATCTCCTTGACGGACGATTTTGACACTGCTGGCTAAGGATACTCCGGTAATTGCAAACAACACCATCAAAAAATACTGATACATAGTGAATCTCCTGGTAAATAGTTGACAGTTGACAGTTGATACTAATTTCTTAGTCCGCGAAGGCGGAATTTGTTTGGCAAGAAGCGATTTCAATCGCCGAGTCATAAAAGAGCTAACTCAGATTTAGCCGTTGAGGTGAATTAATCTGTCAGGTACAACAATCAGCGTGTTTCCTTCGCGGCGCAAAACGTAAACTTTTTGTCGGGGTGCGATCGCCCCTTGGGAATCTTCATTGCGGGCTTTCCACGAAGCCCCTTCATAAATCACCATTCCGGTTTCTCCGGGGAAAATTTCGGAGATTGTTGTCGCTTCCGTTGCTTCGGGAATGACAAACTTTTTGCGAACAATGAAAATCGGTCGAATCCAGATACTCAGCGCGAGGGCTATCCCCATCCAGTAGAAGATTTGCCAGTCAAAATCTTCATACATTATGTTGGCCCAACTAAACTGAAATGCTACCGAACCTCTCCACAAAATAAATGATTCAATTAAAGCCGAAGCTCCCATCATTAGCAGGTAAAATCTGTATTTTTGGGGCTGAGTTTTGATGATTAATAGCTCGAACGCACTAAGCACAACTCCAAGCAGGAGCCAGAATAGCGGCGGGGTGAAGGCAAAAGCTGGTTGATTAGTGGCTGACGCCAGCGACCAAATTAGGATAGAATACACAATGCTTTTACCTCGTTTTGATGGGATTCAACCTTGTTATTTCTAATCTAATCAGGTGGCTATTTGAGTTGGCGACTGAGTTATTTGAAAAATCATCGACTTTTCATCGACTTTTCATCGACTTGAGGGGCGGTTGCCATTTATGATGGTTTCAGTGTTTTGATTGTGATAAGCAATGCCACGATCGCTAAGGGTGCGCGAAGAGTGCATTCGCGCAGTTAAATCCTGTCTCCTGAGAAATGGCTTTCCCAGTCAGAAAATTCTGGCTGAGGATTTAGGGATGGCCCAATCTACTGTCAGCCATTTTCTGAATGGCAAACCTGTGGATTATGCCAATTTCATCGAAATTTGTCGAGGATTGGGGCAGGAATGGCGCGATATAGCCGATTTTGAGGCGAATTCAGAGCCAGAGGAGGTAGTGCTGGTGAGGGCAAAAGTGGCGATCGTATTCGAGGGCTTTCCTTCGGATCGCTTCGCTAACGCCAACGCCCGATCGACCTCAAACACTACCCTTTCTCAGCAGTTACACCAAGCTTTGAGTGCGGGAGGCCACGAAGTCTTTTTTATTAACAACAGCAGCGACTCAGCCTCATATTTAAAGCGTTGCGATTATTTGCTGTTGCTGATTTCCCAAGAATCGGCCGCTAGCGAAATGATATTGGAACAAGTGCAGCTAGCCAAAGAATTGCACAATTCAACTGCTCATAAACCCGCAATCTTACCGATTTTACTTGAATTAAATATACCGCTTTCTTTTGATTTACTGAGCTATTTAGCAGGAATTCAGCCCTGGCTGTGGCGCGGTGTTGGCGACTCATTTAAGTTATTATCACAAATTTTAACCATTATCAAAGAAGGTCGCACATCGTTAACTGCCGACCATGAATTGGCTGTAGAATGGAAAGTAATTACTAGCACAAAACAGTCAATAATTCAACCCCTGCCAGCAGCGCAGCCAGAATTGCCGGGAGGACAAGTTGAAATAGCTTCTCGTTTTTATATCGATCGCCCTCCGATCGAATCCCGCTGTTACGAGACGATCGCCCAACCGGGAGCGCTAATCCGCATCAAAGCACCCAGACAAATGGGCAAAACTTCCTTGATGGCGAGGATTCTGCATCATGCAGAACAGCAAGGTTCTCGCACGGTAGCGCTGAGTTTTCAGCTAGCCAATAGGAAAATATTCGCTAATTCAGACACATTTTTGCAGTGGTTTTGTGCGAGCATCGGTCAAGAGTTAGGAATGCTGGAGCAGTTGCCCAAGTGTTGGGAATTAGCCGATTTGATTGGCAGCAATCAGTGCTGCAAGGCTTATTTTGAACAGTATTTGCTGTCAGAATCCTCAAAACCTCTAACGTTAGGCTTGGATGAGAGCGATCGCCTGTTTGAATCACCGGAAATTGCCGACGACTTTTTTGGCTTATTGCGAGCTTTACACGAAGAAGCAAAACGGCGAGACATTTGGAAAAAATTGCGTTTGATTGTGGTGCATTCGACCGAAGTTTACATCCCGCTGGATGTGAATAAATCGCCGTTTAATGTGGGGTTGCCCATTGATTTGCCAGAGTTTAATTCGCAGCAAGTGCAAGACTTAGCAGCCCGACACGGAATCAATTGGAGTGCTACAGAAGTGGCAGAAATGATGGCGCTAGTGGGAGGACATCCCTACTTAGTGCGGCTGGCTATGTATCGCATTGCCCGTCAAGATGTGACTTTAAATCAATTGCTGAAATCGGCGGCAACCGAGGCAGGAATTTACAGCGACCATTTGCGCCGACATTTGTGGAATTTAGAAAAATATCCAGAATTAATCGAGGCGATGAGAGAGGTTTCGAGTGTGTCAAAGCCAGTCCGATTAAGGCTAGAAGTGGCGTTTAAATTAAACAGTATGGGGTTGGTGAAACAGGAGGGCAATTATTGCAGTGCGAGATGCAATTTGTATGAGGAGTATTTTCGCGATCGCCTTGACTGCAAATAATCCATATTTACCCGATCGCCAAATCCACACTAACTACAAATTCGGGAAAAGCCAGCGGCGAAACTTCGTCGCCCCGCCAAAACCTCAGCATTAAACTGTAACCGTTAACCGTTGGCTGGCGGTAAACTTCCAAGCAGTTTTCCTGTAAATTGACAATCCATACTTCCTGAATTTGCGATCGGGCATAAATAGGAAGTTTCACATCTCTATCATAGTCTATGGAAGTGTCAGCTACTTCTATTAATAGTAAAACTTCCGATGGTAGGGGATGGGCGGTTGAATAGTAATCGGCGCGAGGTTGCAGCAATACTAAATCGGGTTGCGGTTCCGTGCGATCGCTCAACAGCACGGGGTTCTGCACGTCGAAAATAACCAAATTTTCTGGAATTTGGCTGCACAGTCTGGCTAAGCGCCTCACAGACGAAGCGTGACGAGTTCCAATTGCGGCCATTTGAACAAGTTCTCCTTCTATCAATTCTACGCGATCGCCCTCTGAAAGAATACCAGCTTTACCCATCAGATGGTATTCTTCTACGGTGAAAAGTCTTTTGAGCAACTGCACTGCCATAACTTACCGTTCCTCTAATTATTTCTTCGATTATAGTCACACGCCCTATTAAATGCCAGTGATGTCTAAAGTCGATGAGAAGTCGATGAAAAGTCAGTCGAGTTCTCAAATAGCCTGGTGATTTAATAGAGATAGAGTAGAAGCAAGGCACAATATGCGAGGTTTACATACCCCGCCGCACTCAGTGATATATTCAGTTTAACCTCAATGAGGCATTTACCTGAAACCTGAATATTGTCGCGCCTCTCCTCCAATAATTACTCGCTGGACAACTAATCGGCTAACACATTTGAAGAACAATCATGCAGCTTAATAAAAATCCTCAACTCGATGCCCTCGATAAAAAAGCGGAATCTTCAGAAAAAAATATTCTCCCTGACAAAAAACGTAAATCATGGGTAGGAACTTTACTGAGAATCACTTTTATTTATTTTCCTTTGGGTAGCATAATAGTTGGTGCGCTCGCGTTACCGAATCTGCTCTCTTGTGGCAATAAAGCGAAGCAGTCAGAAGCTAAACAATATGTTAGCTCAATGAACCGCGCTCAACAAGCTTATTTTGCCGAAAAAGGTGTTTTTGCAACTTCCCTTGATGCCCTCGATCTTGGCCTTAAGTCTCAAACAACCAACTACAATTATTCAGTAATTGCTGGTAAAAAAGCTGCATTTAGTTACGGCGTAGCCCGCACGGTACAAAAGGATACCAAGAGCGTTGTCGGAGCTGTTTTTTTAGTACCCGCTCCTCTTGCCAATGGTAAGAAAGCTGCCGATACAAGTACGATAATAACTATATTATGTATCGCAAAATCTGATAGTCCAACTCCACCTGCTGCACCAATAAATATTAACCGAAAATTAGCTTGCGGTGATGGGACAGTAGAAGTGAATAAGTAAATTGGAAGCAAAATTATGCCAGAAATTGTCAAAGGGTTCATCATCTTAGCTTGCATCTTCATTCCCCTCGAAAGAGTCTTATCCTTGCACAAGCAAAAGATATTCCGTCTCGGATGGGCAACCGATGCCACTTATTTTTTTACAGGTCACTTTATTGGCAGATCCGGGGCTATTGTTGTGACTGTAATTTTGTCGCTGATGACTAATCTACTCAACCAGGAATTGCAAAGCAAAGTAGCCTCTCAACCTGTCTGGTTGCAGTTGGCAGAAGCAGTTATCGTTTCAGATATGGCATATTATATTGTTCACAGACTACTGCATGAAGTACCCTGGCTTTGGCAATTTCATGCAGTCCATCATAGCATTGAACACATGGATTGGTTAGCAACAGTGCGGGTGCATCCCTGCGAGCAAGTTTTTACTCAGATTTGCAAAATTATGCCTCTTTACTGGTTGGGATTTACTAAGGAGAGTTTGGTAGTTTATGCTCTTTATTCGGCCGCCATCGCTTTCTTAATTCATTCTAATATTCAATTAAAATTTGGCATCCTAAAATGGTTTGTAGCAACCCCACAATTTCATCACTGGCATCACAGTAAAATTCCCGAAATCTACAACAAAAACTTTGCTGTTCAGTTGCCACTGTTAGATTTGCTATTTGGCACTATGTATATGCCAGCGAAAAAAATGCCTCATAAATATGGAATTTCTGATTCTATACCTGTTGGATATGTCGGACAAATATTCTTTCCATTTTCAAGGATCATGAAAAATGCTAGATAAAAATGCAAAACCAGGTATTAATCGCTATTCTCGGATTTTGCTGGTAATTATGGGTTTTGGCTTGACGAGTGTTGCTTCTGTGGGTGCAGTTGCCTTATTTCACCACATGGATATCCTAACTTTTATCGCCAGTTTAAATACGAAACAAGTAACTGTTGCCGAATTGCAGCAGGGTAAGTTGAAACCAGTGATTTTGATAGATGTGCGATCGCCCGAAGAATACGCCGAAGACCGCATCGGTGAAAGTCCCCTTGTTCCCATAATTGATATTGAGATGGGGTTCGGTGTCAAGCAGATTCAATCCATTGTAAAAGCTAGGGTTAAATCCGATCAACCTCAGCCAGTAATTGTACTTTATTGTGCCAGAGGAGGGCGATCGGTTAAAGCATACAAACAGTTGGAAAAAGTCGCTCGGTATTCCCAAGAATCGGGAGGAAATGAGACTAATAAGATTAAGGATATTAGCCTGAATGTTGTTGTCCTTTCAGGCGGTATCAAAGCGTGGCGGGAAGCAGTGCCTGCTGCAAAAGATGCCCAGATATTAGCCCCAATTACTTTACACAGCTTGATCGAGTCTCCCTCAGTCACCCTGCTTTCGGAATGAATCGGGGCAGTTGTGACCAAATTGATTTCTGTCAAATCTCTATCAATAGAAAGGTGTATAGTGCTGACAGATTAGCTATCTTCAAGAAAAGTAGCCATTATCCTCAGCAATCTGCAACGGTTGGCTGTTTGGGCAGGCAGCACAATAATTAGAGTTAGCATAACTTTATTCCATGCAAAACACCCTAGAGATACTTCCTTCTTCCGACTCGCCGAGTCTTCCCAAAAAGCAACCCGCACCCCCAAATTACGAAGCAGCCGATCGACAATTTGTCAATTTGCTAGAAGTCGAGGATTTAGACAAGACGGTGGCGACAAAACCGTTACTTGTCAGCGATTTTGAAAGCGCGATCGCCTACGCAATTCAAGCAGCTTACCAACAGGAACCGGGCGATGAGGCCGCTCACCGCTTTTTGCAGCGCGTACTTTACCGCGTCAACCGCCTCAACTTGTTTTGGTACGACGATTTGCGCCGCTACAACAACGAACGATCGCACTATTTGCGTTCTGTGCGCGATCGCATTGAGGAACCTTGGCAGCAGTGGGAACTGGCGCAAATCGACGTTGCAGCGCTGCAAAAATTGCCGGATGTCAAGCAAGCCCTGCGCGATCGCGCGGCCGCCGATGTCGATCCTCCGCTAACTGAGCTCGATCGCTACCAGCGGGAACAGATGACTGAAGAGGGATACAAACACCTGTTGGCGATCGCGTCTTTCGACGGTTTAGTGGAAGCCAGCCGCCTTTCTCGCATCCTCGGCGGTGCCGGCAACGAAATTCAGTGCACCCTGACGCGGGTGCTGATGGAAGAATACGGCGGTGGTCGCCTTCCCCGCAAGCATTCGACCTTTTTTGCCCAAATGCTGGCTGAATTTGGGATGAGTACAGAACCAGAAGCGTACTTCGATTTAGTGCCTTGGCAAGTGCTCGCAAGCATTAATCACAACTTCCTGCTGACGGAACGCAAGCGCCATTTTCTGCGCTACAACGGCGGACTCACTTATTTTGAGGTGGCGGGGCCCGTTGCTTACCGCAATTATCTAGCCGCCGCCCAGCGTTTGGGCCTCTCGCAAGCTGCGATGGGTTATTGGGAACTGCACATCAAAGAAGATGAGCGTCACGGCCGCTGGATGTTGGATGAAGTGGCGATCCCGCTGGTGGATAGATACCCGCACGAGGCTTGGGAGCTGGTGTTGGGGTACGATCAGGAGAAGTCGATCGGCGATCGGGCTGCGGCTGCTGTGGTGCGATCGATCCAAGCCACAGAGCACAATTAACAGCTATATCGTAGGGTGCGTCAGAGACTGATGCACCCTACGATATAGGACCGTTCTCAATAAGCCTTTGAGGAACAGGCTTTCCGGCCTGTTCCACAAAGAGTGTATTTCTTGTGGAACAGGCCGGAAAGCCTGTTGCTGACAATAGTGCAACATCTCAGGGGCACTCTACCAGCGCTGTATTTTAAAATGCTGTCATTAACTGAATTAGCTCGATCGACAAATCTCTTTGCGACTTTTGGTGCTTCTTAAACAAAACTCCAGCCAGCAGATAGATGTTTTCCGAATAAAAAGCCATTCCCTGTTTTCGCAGAGTGGCGATCGCGCTTTTCACTTTGGGTTCCGAACTATAATAGCCAAAAGTTAAAGGTGCAATTTCAAAATTCGCAACCGAGTAGCCTCGATCCAAGGCATAATCGATCAAACCCACAGGATTAGAATAGCTAGAAACCATCAGCAAAACTTCATCGCAGCCCAAAGATAAAAGTTTCTTAGCAATTGTCGAACCATCACTCCCGCCGTGCAACAGCGGCTGGTAAATCTTATCATCCACCGCCGGCAAGTAAGGCGGATTTGAGATGACACAATCCGCCGATTCGTATAAAGGCGAATCAAAAAAAGAGCCATTGTTGACAGTGTATTTTTCGATCAGTTGATATTCCTTAATTTGAGACTGAGCAATTTTCCAAGCTACATTATTTAGCTCAAATCCCTGTATTGTCCCATCAAAATCACTTCTCAGCAAAGACTTAATAACTGGACTTCCCTCTCCTGAACCAAACTCTACGATAAGTCGAGAATTGTCACTAGCATTTAACACTAAACTTTCCAAGCAGTGCGCGTAAAAATCCGATTCTTCCGGGCAGTGGAATACCTGTTTCAGAGGATGGGATGAAGTGAGCATAAATTCTGTAACAAAGTTGACTATTTTTAAAGTATCGAATAACTAATATCCCAGCCATCTGTCGCAAGAGCTATTTTATCAACTTGTGCAATCTCTCTCTTCCTGTTTTATCGGGTGCGAGCGAATAACTATTACTGCGGACAGATTATCAAATTAACTATATTAATCCGATTGACAGATTGCAATTATATAGCGATTGCTGGTGAGATAGTACCTAAACAAATGATGGTAAATTTTAATATTGTCAGATATGACCTTTTTTAATTATTCAGTTCCGCCTCTGCGCCGGAAACAGCTTAACATCGAGGTTCAAGATTTAGAAGGGCTTTGGCAGGTTCAGTTTCCCCTTGGCAAAGATCGATTTTATTCACAATTTTATACTTGTCTCGATCGAACTTGCTTGCTTTGGAGCTTGCTGTTAATACCCATCTTCGGCACAGCACAATTTTTTTCTGTGAGTTGGATGCTGCAAGCAGGTTTGTGGTCAGCGCTCAGCCTCGTAGGTACAGCAGCAATGGTAAGCATGACATATTCTTGGGTCAAAATAGAACGCCTGGCTTGGGTGCTTTACGGTTGGGTAATACTAATGTTATTAGGATTGCTGCTGACCGATTTAGCCATTTTTCTGCGTTGGGGAAAAGTGTTGGCGAATCTCTGTCCCCTGTGGTTGGGAATGAGCGGAATAGGGTATTTGGGGACTGGATTTGCCGTGCGATCGCGCGCGATTTTAGCAGCAAGTTTATTTCACCTGTTGGGGATTTTGATTTTGCCTTACACGGGCGGTTGGTCTTTCCTATTTACGGGAACCGTAATGGTATTTAGCTTGCTCGTTTTAGCCGAATTGCAATGGGATATGGGGCAACCGATTAACAGGCTGCATTAACTTCTGTACCACCGCGATTCCAACAGGTATCAACGTAAAGCATTAACCGCAAGTGATGAGTACATTGCTAATGACTGACGATCTCAGGCCCGCTAGAATAACGTCACTGCAATTGGTTGGTAGTGAGGATTCTTCGTTCTCATCAAAATTTGAGGAATGAAGCCCTCACTAAACAACGGATAGGGGTTATGTTAGCGGACACAATTTTACTGATGGCTGATAACTAATTGCCACCAGACTGTACAGATTTGCGGGTTTGGTTAGTATCGTCGCCCTTGTGATGCCACGTGCCACCTTCGCCTTGAACGTATTCAGATTTTACGCTGTTCCAAGCAACGCTAGTAGCACCATCGGCGCTCATTCCATCTTCACTAGCGCTCTTAAAAGCCGCCTGAAAAATTTGTTTCGCTCCTTGGGGCAGTCCTTGTGCTTCTGAAGGTAAGGTATCAAATTGTTGTTCTGGCATAATGACCTCTAATTATTAAACACAAATTAAATGTTATATACTAGAAGCCACTACTTTCCTCTCTCTAAAAGCAAGTTTTATACCGCAGTTTTCTCATTCTGAGGACAGATGTAATATTAAATTTATTCTGCTCCGAGAAGGCAATGAGATTGGCGTTGCTGGTTGGGCAGGATTTGGGTAATTTCCTTGCTCAAACAGCGATTAATCTGATTTCGGCTTTTTAACTTGCGAACTTAGAAAATAAGTCAGCGCAGCGATTATTAAAGCGATACCCGCTCCCAGGGGAAGGATGTTGGTTCCGCCGTTCCACCTAACTACCTCTGAGAGAAACAATACACTCAACACGACTACAATCACGCTGGTGAGTTTGGTTTTCAGGTCGTCGATGGTGTGAATTTCCAGCCAGTGTGGTACTTTGATGCGCTCGTCTATAAACAGCTCGTAAAGTCCGAGTGCAGTAATGTAAAATACTGTGGCGAGGAGAAACAAATCTACAACTTCGATGCCAGACAGAATCAGTTGTTTGGAGTTTTCGCTGGAAACCGGTACTGTAACTGTGTGGCCGATGGTAATGACGGTTTCCAGGGCACCGTAGATCAAAAGCGTCACAGACGTTGTAAAAGAACCGAATACAGCGATTAACATTAGATAGCGACTTCTGGCAAGAATTCGATGCAGCATAGTTGATCTCTCGTTGGAAAATTTGTTAGAGAACAAGCGCTCTCTGGCATACCTGTGGCTTTACTATATCAGAGTTTGCCCGATCGCACTTACAAGCAATTCTGCCGAGTGTAGCCGCTGGTTAATTTCATGTCGCGCGACCACAACTCGCATAGCCCTCAGTTCGCCTTCGTGTTCGAGACAACTCCAATCCCAGTCACAAGCCTTGCTGTTGCGGGGTAGCAGGCGCTTTTGCGACTTGGAGCGGTCGCTGGCGCGTTTTGAGATAATTTAGTTTCCTGGGAAAGAAAGTTTGAGGGGTATTCTGCCAGTGCCCAAATTGTCAGCCGCAAGTTAATAAAAAATAGCGCTCAAAAAAAATTAAACTAACTCATCTGGCGGAGTGCTAAACCAAAATTGACGGTGAGAAAATCAACAATTTCTGCCTCAAAGCACCTGCATCCGGGGAAAATTCATAGGAAGAAGCGGGTCCTTGTCTGAGAAAGCCAGTTAATTCGTATATGTCTCGTTACTCCACCCAAAATTTTTCATATCAACCTGGTTTCTCTACCCCGCACACAAAATTTGATTAAGCTAGTCTGTCGCTCAATCAAATTTCATCCACCACCTGAAATAAAAAGCCATTTTGTCAAATATTCCTAAAGATGAATGGCGAACTTGAAGCATACGTAATAGCTTATAAACTGTTAACGCGGCGGTGTAATTAATCAGGGAAAAATCATCAAGGAAACGGGACTAAATTTGCTCCCTTACCTTCATTATTCCGCAGCGAAGGTTAGAAAATTTGCACGTTACGCTGTCAATTTGACCCTGCATTTTTGGCATCACAAGCGATCGCAAGACTCTACGTAAAAGCAAGCATTACCATGAAATCTTCTAAATTGTTGAAAACTGTTTTAGCAAGCGCTTGTACTTTAGGTTTAGCAACTGTTTCCTTCGCAGTGCCTGCTTCTGCCCAGTCGGGCGGTGCTGGAGGTGCAGGCGGGGGTACAGGCGGTAGCGTCGGCAGTGGCACAAGCGGTACGACGGGCACAAGCGGTACGACCGGTACGGGTACAAGCGGTACGACTGGCACCGGTACAAGCGGTACAAGTGGTACGACTGGCACCGGTACAAGCGGTACAAGTGGTACGACTGGCACCGGTACAAGCGGTACAAGCGGTACGACTGGCACCGGTACAAGTGGTACAAGCGGTACAAGCGGTACGACTGGCACCGATACAAGCGGTACGACTGGCATCGGTACAAGCGGTACAAGCGGTACGACTGGCACCGGTACAAGCGGTACAAGCGGTACGACTGGCACCGGTACAAGCGGTACGACTGGTACGACGGGTACAACGGGTACAAGCGATACGACTGGTACGGGTACAAGCGGTACAAGCGGTACAACTGGTACGGGTACAAGCGGTACAAGCGGTACGGGTACAAGCGGTACAACTGGTACGGGTACAAGCGGTACGACTGGTACGACGGGTACAAGCGGTACAACCGATACGACTGGTACGGGTACAACCGATACGACTGGTACGGGTACAACCGATACGACTGGTACGGGTACAAGCGGTACAACCGGTACGAGTGGCACCGGCACAACCGGTACAACCGGTACGAGTGGCACCGGCACAACCGGTACAACCGGTACCACATCGACTTCGGCTGATACTAATTCAGGAGTTTTGAGTGATCGGCGCGATAGCCCCAACAATTTCGGGTGGCTGGGTGCCCTGGGTGCGTTTGGTTTGATCAACTTGTTTAGGAAAGGCAGTACACCCTCCCATCGGTAGTTTCGGGCGATTCCCTACGGGATAGCTTCGCTTCACGTACTTTTGAAAACAACTTAGAGGCTTAGAAAGTCATGACTTCACTCAATCGCAAAAGTTTGTTCAAAAATTTGGTAACAGTTGCCGGAATTGCCGGCGTTAGTTCCTTGATAGCTGTGCCGGGATTCGCAGAATTAAACCGCCAGACTCACGGCTTCAACCAGTCGAGCGATCGGGTTTTTGAGCTTGCTGATAGCGACTTAAACGATCCTAATTCTCCGGGACCTCCTGCTACAGATAGAAACAACAACAACAATCCTGGCGGTTCTCCCAACACTCCAAATACCCCCACCAACAACACTCCCGGCCGTTCTCCAAATAGCCCCATCAACAACACTCCCGGCCGTTCTCCCAGCACTCCAACAAGTGGCGAAACTTCGCCTAATTCTCTCAGCAGCAGAGACAGAACTTTTGCCATGCAAGCAGGTCAACTTGGTATGCTGGAAGTGGAACTCGGCAGATTGGCAGTGCAGCGCGGTTCGAGTGCTGGTGTGAAACAATACGGCCAAGAAATGGTAGAGGAACACACTCAGGCAAATCAAGAGCTGATGCAGTTAGTAATGCAAAAGCAGGTTGAATTGCCAACCGAGATGAGCAGCCAGAACAAAGCTTTGATGGATCGACTTTCGGGACTCTCCGGTACAAGTTTTGACACTGCTTACAAGCAGGCTATGATTGAGAGCCACAATCAGGCTATTGCTCTGTTTCAGGCTCAATCTCAACAGGGACAAGATCCCGACTTGAAGGCTTGGGCCACCCAGAAGTTGCCGAACCTTCAGGCGCACTTGCAAATGGTTAACCAAATGTTGGCAGATACCAGCCAGCCCCAATAGGAGGTAGAGGAGGTAGAGTCCGATCGGGTTTTATGCGATCGCACTCTACCTTTGCCAATCTGATACTTAGCCTAAATTAATCATTTTTTTTACAGACAGGCGATCGTAATTTCACCGCAGAATTATTCAAACAACACCAAGTTAATTAGTCCTCAGTGTCCACAAAAACACTCACAGCCGCCACAGCGATTAGCATTTCGTCATTTTTATCCTTCAGAGAGGCGATCGCCCTTCCTGGCACAATCATGCCTCCTTGCTCCACAATCAGAGTTTTGCTGCCGAAAGGGAGTACCGCCAACACCTCCTGTTCCCGCACTTGTTCCGGGTAAGGAACAGCCACCTTAACCTCAACAATCATCTGATTGGGGTCAGTCAAACCCGCCACTTCCCAGACGCCCAGCAAAGCATTGTGGGCGATCGCATTCCGTACAGCCCTTGCACAGGCTACAGTCGGTTCCTGCCCGTGCTGGTCTATACCCATCCCCATTTCAATGATGAAACATTTACGTGCCATAGTTGCCCCTGGGTTGATTTTTCTTTTTAGTCATTAGCGAAGCCCTCGAAGAGGAGCGCACTTTTATCCAAAACAATTATCAACCAAAATCACCGCATTTTATATTATTTTATCGCACCCTCCAATAACACACTAATCATCTTCTCATTCAATAAAAAAATGTTACTTTTGACAACCTCCAAACTGATACCAAATCAGTCATTTAAAATCTAAGATTTAAAATCTAAAATATAAAAGGGTATAACTTATGGTAATATAACCAAATTCAGCTTTCCTAGCGGACTGCAAAACTCATCGCCAGCTTGAATCATGGATAGTTTTCTACCAATTGCCTACTTTCAAAACCAATTTCTCCCCTTTACCGACGCCAAAATTTCCATAGCCACCCACGCACTGCACTATGGAACCGGAGTTTTAGGCGGGTTGCGGGGAATCCCAGACCCCGAAAATGCCGATCGAATATTGCTATTTAGATTAGACCGCCACTGTCAAAGATTAAGTCAAAGTGCTAGCTTCCTTCACTGCGATTTACCCGCCAGCAAAATCCAACAAATAATCATTGATTTTGTTCAGAAAAACCAACCAACAAAATCATTTTATATCCGCCCTTTTATCTACACATCAAGTTTAGGAATTGCCCCGCGACTGCACAACGTAGAAACCGACTTTTTTGTCTACGGATTAGAACTTTCAGACTATTTACCCAAAGAAGGAGTCAACTGTAGAATTAGCTCTTGGTACCGCCAAGAAGACCGCAGTTTGCCCTTAAGAGGTAAAATTAGTGGCGCTTACATCACCTCAGCTTTAGCTAAAACAGAAGCAGTACAATCCGGCTTCGACGAAGCGATCATGATGAATTCTCAAGGAAAAGTCAGCGAAGCTTCAGGGATGAACATATTTGTCGCCAGAAACGGTAAATTAGTTACTCCCGGTTTCGAGCAAGATATTCTCGAAGGAATTACCAGAGACAGCGTTATAACTATCGCTAGAGACTTAGGAATTGAAGTCACAGAAAGACCAGTTGATAAATCAGAATTGTTGATTGCAGACGAGATTTTTCTCTGCGGAACCGCAGCAAAAATTACCCCTATTAAGCGAGTGGAAAACTATCACTTGCCCAAAAATCGACCCATCACCGAAAAGATTTTGGACAAACTGACGGAGATTATCGAAAATCGCGACAGCAATTATAAAGAATGGGTATTTCCGATTAATCTTAATTAACCGAAAATACCTGTGCTCGTAAAAGCGACTTCACTCAGATTGTAGGGTGCGCAGTGCGCACCTTACCCCATAGATAGTGCAAAAATACTCGTTTGTATCATTCGGCTGTAACTGAAATGTTGCACCATTTTAAATAAGCCTTTTATGGGAGGACAGGATGCCCACCCCACAACAAATTCACTTTTTGTGGAACAGGCCGGAAAGCCTGTTATTGAGAATGGCGAAGATGTAAGATGTAACCGGATTTGATATTACTTACCCCCACAAAACAGCCGCGTGATGGCGAATGTGTTCCTCCATAAAACTCGCTATAAAATAATAGCTATGATCGTAACCTTCCTGCATCCTTAAAGTTAGTGGCTGTCCCGCTTTTGCACAAGCCTCGGCGAACACTTCCGGCAACAACTGCCCGTCAGCCAGA
Organism: Microcoleus sp. Pol12B3; assembly: GCF_036701355.1. NCBI lineage: Bacteria > Bacillati > Cyanobacteriota > Cyanophyceae > Oscillatoriales > Microcoleaceae > Microcoleus > Microcoleus sp. Pol12B3. Next base: position 35,326 of record NZ_JAUBQS010000006.1, on the reverse strand, counting down.
TACGAATCAGCAGTGCCGCAGTCAATCAGAATCGGACGGTTGTATTGCGCCTCAAGCACCAACTCGCTAGCATCCCAAGCTTTCCACATCTCTTTGTCGCCACCTAGGTAGTGTCCGAATATTTTTTGCCCCCAAGGGCAGCGCATTGGCGCGGAAATAGGCGCAAAAGCTGAAACAGAAAGATAGCGAGAGCCATTTTTTAAAGCGCAAATTAAAGCCCCGTGTCCGCCCATCGAATGACCGAAAATTCCCTGTTTTTCGGGTATCGCTGGAAAATTTTCGGCGATTAAATTCGGCAATTCATCAACCACATAACTGTACATCCGATAGTGAGAATTCCAAGGTGAGGCTGTCGCATCAACATAAAAACCCGCACCACTTCCTAAATCCCAATCGTCATCTTCGCCAGAGATGCCCGTATTGCGCGGGCTAGTGTCGGGCGCAACCAGCATTAACCCGTATTTTGCCGCCAATTGTTGCGCCCCCGCTTTTGCCATAAAGTTTTCTTCCGTGGAGGTTAAACCTGATAGAAAATACAAAACTGGTACGGGTTGAGATAAAGCTTGCGGCGGCTGGTAAACAGCGAATTTCATCTCGCTGTTGCAAGCTGAGGATTGATGGCTGTAAAAGCCTAGTTTGCCATCAAAAATTTTATGTTCTTTGTGCAGCTTTATGGATTCTGATATCATATTAATTCTTTTTCATTTGTGAATTAGATTTTTTTATTAACCGCAGAGGGCGCAGAGGGCGCAGAGGGAAAGAGAAGAGAGAAGTTATTTAAGGTGCATCCGTGCACGTTACGGCTCTAAGTAGCGTGTAAAACCACTTTTTCCGTAATTCCTGTCTTCCTTATTCCCTCTTCCTCCTTCCTTCAACAACTCAAAATGTCAACACTGTGCGAATTACTTCGCCTTTGTGCATTAAATCAAAGGCTTCATTGATCTTCTCGATCGGCATTACCTGAGTTACCAGACTGTCAATATCAATTTTACCGTCCATGTACCAATCAACAATCTTAGGAACATCAGTTCTGCCTTTCGCCCCGCCAAAAGCCGTCCCTTTCCAAACCCTACCAGTTACTAGCTGAAACGGGCGGGTACTAATTTCTTGACCGGCTCCCGCTACCCCGACAATTACGCTCACACCCCAACCTTTGTGGCAGCATTCCAAAGCTTGGCGCATCACATTAATGTTGCCGATACATTCAAAACTGTAATCAGCTCCGCCTTTGGTTAAATCTACTAAATAAGGCACTAACTCACCTTCCACTTCGCGGGGATTGACAAAGTGAGTCATGCCAAATTTTTCCGCCATCTCTCGCTTGTTGGGGTTCAAGTCTACGCCGACAATCATGTTAGCTCCCACCATACGAGCTGCTTGAATTACATTCAAACCCACGCCGCCTAAACCGAAAACTACCACATTAGAACCCGGTTCTACTTTCGCCGTATTGATGACAGCGCCGATGCCAGTTGTTACGCCGCAGCCGATTAAACAAACTTTATCCAAAGGAGCATCTTCGCGAATTTTTGCTACTGCAATTTCTGGCAATACTGTATAATTGGCGAAGGTAGAAGTTCCCATGTAATGGTAAAGTTTCTGCCCGTCTATGGAAAACCTGCTCGTGCCGTCGGGCATGACTCCCTGACCTTGAGTGATGCGAATGGCTTGACAGAGATTCGTTTTGCCACTCAAACAATATTCGCAGTTCCGACATTCGGGAGTGTAGAGAGGAATTACCCGATCGCCCACTTTGACACTCGTGACTCCCGGCCCAACTTCTGCGACAATCCCGGCTCCCTCGTGGCCTAAAATAGCCGGAAACAAACCTTCAGGATCGGCACCGGAAAGAGTGTAAGCATCAGTGTGACAAACACCTGTGGCTTTTATTTCCACCAGCACCTCTCCAGCCTGCGGCCCCTCCAGATCCACCGTTTCAATGCTCAAAGGTTGGCCGGCACTGCGAGCAACTGCTGCTTTTACTTTCATCCTTTCTCCCTGCGCTCTATTTGTCAATTCACCAGTCAATATGTATTGTATTACTTAATGTCAAACTTGGAGCAAATCTATGACAAAATTAATTGTAATTACCGGAGTTAGTCGCGGTCTAGGTCTTGCCATGACCGAAAAGTTTATTGAATTGGGACATACAGTTGTGGGATGCGCCCGTTCTTCGCAAGCGGTGGAAAAACTCCAACAAAAATATAGTGCGCCCCACCATTTTACTTGTTTGGATGTCACCAAAGACGATCGAGTTAAAGCTTGGGCAACAGAAATACTGGTCAAAAAAGAGCCGCCAGATTTGCTAATTAATAATGCAGGTGTAGCTAATCATCTCGCCCCTCTTTGGAATGTCAGTGACGAAGAATTTTCCCAGGTAATTGATGTTAATATTAAAGGTACAGCTAATGTAATTCGTCACTTTGTCCCGGCAATGATTGCTCGAAAAAGCGGCATAATTGTCAACTTGAGTTCTGGTTGGGGAAGGTCAACTTCGCCGGAAGTCGCGCCCTATTGCGCTTCCAAGTGGGCAATAGAAGGACTTACGCGATCGCTCGCTCAAGAATTGCCCGCAGGTATGGCAGCAGTTCCTTTGAATCCGGGGATAATTCACACGGATATGCTGGACATTTGTTTCGGCGAAGATGCAGCAAGTTACACATCAGCCAAAGCCTGGGTGCAAAAAGCAGTTCCTTTTTTACTCAAGTTAAAACCTTCCGATAACGGAATGCCGCTGACTGTTCCTGGATAATACAGCAACCCTTGCAGGATTTACGCACATCTCTGTTTTCTTTTCCTCTGCGCTCTCTGAGTTTTCTGCGGTTCATTAAAAAATTCAAAAATGAAATAAAATTGCTATATTCCCAAATCAAAACTCTTTCCCCAAATAGCCACTGTGAACTTGCCGCTAACATCCCCCTCGCAAACCGAAACTCGCAAAGCAGAGCACCTGCGGATTTGTCTCGAAGAAGACGTACAATTTCGCGAAACTACCAGCGGCCTAGAACGCTACCGTTTTGAACACTGCTGTTTGCCAGAACTCGATCGCACTGAAATTGATTTAACCTCCACATTTCTCGGCAAAAAACTAGCCGTTCCCCTGCTCATTTCCTCGATGACCGGTGGCACAGAATTAGCTCAGACAATCAATTATCGCCTCGCCGATGTCGCTCAAGAATACAAACTAGCAATGGGAGTCGGTTCCCAGCGAATTGTTGTAGAAAATCCTCAACTAGTTCCTACATTTGCCGTCCGTCGCCGCGCTCCCGATATTCTGCTATTTGCCAACATCGGAGCAGTTCAATTAAACTATAATTACGGTTTGGAAGAGTGCCAAAAAATTGTTGATATTCTCGAAGCAGATGCTCTAATTTTGCACCTCAATCCGCTGCAAGAGTGCGTTCAAACCGAAGGTGATACTAACTTTAAAGGACTGCTAGATAAAATTGCCAAATTATGCGATAAATTACCAGTACCAGTTATTGCGAAAGAAGTCGGCAACGGTATTTCAGGAAAAATGGCAAAGAAATTGCTCGCTGCGGGGGTAGGTGCGATCGACATTGCCGGGGCAGGAGGCACTTCTTGGGCGAAAATAGAAGGAGAGCGAGCTAAAGATGGCAAGCAGCGCAGGTTGGGCGCAACCTTTGCCGACTGGGGAATACCGACAGCCGAGTGCATTGTCAGCACCCGCGCCGCAGCGCCGGATGTTCCTTTGATTGCTTCTGGAGGCTTGCAGAATGGGCTGGATGCAGCGAAGGCTCTCGCTCTTGGCGCGGATATTGCAGGACTGGCGCGGCCATTTCTGCAAGCTGCAGCGGAATCGGAATCAGCCACAGCCCTTCTAGCTGAGGTGTTAATTGCAGAAATCGCTACCGTGATGTTCTGTACGGGATGCGCTAGCTTGGATGAGTTAAAACATTCTGGGGTTTTGGAAAGGTTAAGATAAAAGTGAGTCAGCAGTCAGTTGACAGTTGAGAGTTGACAGCTTGTCAGCCAGCGACTTGTCCGAAGAGCGTAGCAGAAGCAAGTCGAAGGGTTGTCAATTGTCATAAGAGCTTTTGCCTGAATCTTTGATTAATAGGTCAACCGCAGATGCTAGGCAGATAAACACAGATAAACGCATATAATTTCAAGACAATTTATTGTCTGAACTTTATTGATTAAGGGCAACTGTCAACTGTCAACTGAAAACTGAAAACTGTCAACTGTCAACTGTCAACTGTTAACTGACTAATTATCTAAATGAAAGATTTTCTAAAATATACCTGTGCAAGTTTACTGGGAACCTTCCTAGGACTGTTGCTGCTAGGCAGCATCGGATTGGGAGGACTGGTACTGCTAATTGCTCTGGCCGCATCGTCGTCTAAGGATTCGGGCCCGCAAGTTAAAGATAAGTCGGTATTGGTATTAGACCTTTCTTTAAATATTACCGACAGCAAACCGAGCCGTAGCACTGGCGCGGCGATTGAAGAAGTCCTTTCGGAAGATGCCGGGGATACAGTGACGCTGCGGACTGTTTTAGACACGATCGAATATGCAAAAAAAGATCCCAAAATCGTTGGCATTTATCTCGAAGGCAGCTCGGATTCGAGCAGCAGCGGGTTTGCCAACCTCAAAGAAGTTCGAGGAGCCTTGCAGCGTTTCCGAGATGCCAAAAAGCCCATTTTTGCTTACCAGATGGACTGGAATGAGCGAGATTATTACCTCGGTTCCGTTGCTAATACAATAGCAATCAATCCTTACGGCGCTTTGGAACTCAACGGTTTTAGCAGTCAGGCAATGTTTTTCACCGGTGCTTTGGAGAAATACGGCGTGGGAGTGCAAGTGACTCGCGTCGGCAAATACAAGTCAGCCGTTGAGCCGTTTTTGCTCACAAAAATGAGTCCCGAAAATCGCCAGCAAACTCAAAAGTTGCTCGGAGATATGTGGGGAGAATACCTGAAAACTGTCGCCCCGATCCGTAAAGTGACTGTTCCGCAACTGCAAGCGCTTGCAGATAAGGGCGGAACTTTGATGGCTGACGAAGCTCTAAAAAGCAAGTTAGTTGATAAAGTTGTTTACTTTGATGAAATATCGACTGAACTTAAAAAGCTCACAGGAACCGATGGCGAAAACAAATCTTTCAAGCAAATTAGTTTGAAAAACTATGCCAGAGTCGCTGAAGATAAAAACTCAACTCGCGCTGACAAGAAAAACCAAATTGCTATACTTTACGCAGAGGGAGAGATTGTAGACGGCGAAGGGGGCCCGACTCAAGTAGGAGGCGATCGCATCGCTAAAGAAATGCGGAAAATCCGAGAAGATAACGACGTAAAAGCAGTGGTTTTGCGCGTCAACAGTCCCGGAGGTAGCGCGACGGCGGCCGAAGTAATCGGACGCGAAGTGATGCTGACGGGCAAAAAGAAACCAGTTATCGTTTCGATGGGCAATTTAGCAGCATCCGGCGGCTATTGGATTTCGATGGGTTCCAACCGCATTTTTGCCGAACCCAATACGATTACCGGTTCGATAGGCGTTTTTGGAATGCTGTTCAACGCCGAAAAGTTGGCTGCTAACAACGGCCTAACTTGGGACGTGGTAAAAACCGCCCGCTTTGCGGACACTAACACGGTTTCCCGTCCCAAAAATCCTCAAGAATTGGCGAATATTCAGAGGATAGTCGATCGCATTTACGATCGATTTATTACTAAAGTCGCCAACTCCCGCCAACTGCCGAAAAACAAGGTACAAGAAATCGCTCAAGGCAGGGTGTGGTCTGGCACAGCCGCGAAACAGTTGGGTTTGGTCGATGAAATTGGCGGGCTTGAAGATGCTGTCAGAGAGGCTGCTAAGCAAGCTAAACTCGGCGACGATTGGAAGGTGGAAGAATATCCCAAACGCCGCAGTTTGGAAGAGCGAATTTTGGAAAAAATTTCAGGCGTTCACGTTTTGAAACCAGCCACCAAACTCGACCCGCTAACGGCCGAATTTAAGAAAATGCAAGATGAATTGGCTGCGATCAAGTCTATGAACGACCCGCAGGGGATTTATGTTCGCTTGCCTTTCAATTTGCGGATTGATTAATTAATACCAAGTCCGGCATTTTTCCCCCTTTATTCTTCAGTCCCCCTCTGTGCGGAGAAAAGTTTTGCTCTTGAACCGTTGCAAGCGCTGAGTCCGATCGGGGTTTTTAACGCGGATTTGGTAAAAGTAGGCTGACGCATCCTACCAACCACTGAAAAACCCGGTTTCTTGAAGAAACCGGGTTTATGAATACCCTAAAAGTCTATCGACTGGGAATTGGTAGTATTTGTTATGCAGCACGCTGAGTTAACAATCCCCAGATGAAAAGTAGAACGATCGCACCTACAACTGCAAAAGCTATACTGGGTAGAGTCAATGCTCCAAAGGATGCTCCCCCGCTAGTCCCCAGCAAGACTTGACCCAGATAACCTCCCACTAGCGCGCCCAAAATTCCTAAACCTGTTGTTGCCAGAAAACCACCGCCTTGAGTTCCCGGATAAATGGCTTTGGCGATCGCACCGGCAATCAGTCCTAAAACGATCCAAGCAATAATTCCCATTTCTCTTTCTCCTGAATACTTAAACTTTTCTCGTGCCTTGTCTTATGTTTTTAGAATAACAAGTGCTCTCCAGTCCTTACCTCTACCGTAGGGAGGAACCGAAAGTGGTAGGATTTCCCATTAATTGTCGGAGTTTGAGCCTTTTTAATATCTCAAAAGAGTTAACCCACTTTCTCTAGGGAAGAAAGGTACTTATGCTCAAGGCAAAAAGGAAATAGGAGAATTGTTTCTGGGACTTTTTGTGTTTTACTGGTAAAAAAATTACAATAATTTTGTGAAACGAGGAAAGTTTGCGCCCGATGGATCTGACTCTGTGCATGATTGTGAAGAATGAAGAGGCAACACTGTCGCGGACTTTGGACAGCGTTAAAGGTGTTGTGGACGAAATAGTGGTGGTGGATACGGGATCGGGCGATCGCACCCGTGAAATTGCCCGAGAATCCGGGGCGAGGGTTTATGACTTTGAATGGTGCGACGACTTCGCAGCGGCGCGCAATGAGTGTCTGAAGCACGCCCTGGGCGACTGGATTTTGGTGTTGGATGCAGATGAGGTTTTGGTACCGGAGATGGTACCTCAAATGAAGCAGGCAATTGCGAGCGATCGGCTGCTGCTAATCAATCTCATCCGCCAAGAAATCGGTGCCTCTCAATCTCCCTATTCCTTGGTGTCGCGCTTGTTTCGCAATCGCCCCGACATCCGCTTTTCTCGCCCTTACCACGCCATGGTAGACGACAGCGTAGGTGAGATTTTGCAGAGGGAACCAAAGTGGAAAATAGCTGCTCTCCCCGATGTGGCGATTTGGCACTCTGGTTATCAAAAAGATGCGATCGCAGCAAAAAGTAAATTCCAAAAAGCTCAAGCAGCCATGGAACGGTATATCGCTTATTATCCAAACGATGCTTATGCTTGTAGCAAATTAGGTGCGCTGTATGTAGAAACCGGGCAAATTGGGCGGGGAATTAATTTATTAACCAAAGGCTTAACTGCCGAGGGCATTGATGATTCTATTGTTTACGAGCTTAACTATCATTTGGGAATTGCTTATCGCCAGCAGCAGCAATTTGGTAAAGCAAAAGAACACTATCAAGCCGCAATTAATACCAATGTTTTCCCCCCGCTCAAGTTGGGCGCTTACAATAATTTGGGCAATTTGTTCAAAGATGAAGGAGATTTGAAATCTGCTGAAAAAGCTTACAAAGCAGCTTTAAAAATTGACCCCTATTTTGCAGTAGGTCACTATAATTTAGGACTGACGCTGAAGGCAGCCGGAAATTTAGCAGATGCGATCGCCTATTACCGACAAGCGATAAAAATCGATCCCGAACACGCCGAAGCTCATCAAAACTTGGCAGTAGCCTTGCTGAAGATTGGCAAAATGCCAGAGAGTTTAGCAGAATTCAAAAGAGCGATCGCCCTTCACGAACAGCGCCGCCCATTTGAAGCAGAACGCCTGCGCCGGGGACTGCAAGAAATGGGTTTAATGTAACTGAAATTATGGCTTTTATGGGCGGGCAGGATGCCCACCCCACAATCAAATTCTCGTGGAACAGGCCCGAAAGCCTGTTCATTAAAAATATTCCAAGATATGAGATACAACCACTAAAATCAAGCAATTATCTCCACTTTGCCGCTATCCAAATCGTAGCGCCCCCCAACAACTTTAAGCTTGCCCGCTTTGACTGCTTCAGCTAAAATAGGCGACGATGATTGTAAGTTATTTACATTCATTTTCACATTAGCTCTGACTGCGTTATCCCACGCATCGCCTGTTTGACCTTTAGTCGAATCAATTGCGGGTTTAATCGCCGCCACCAAAGTGCTAATGTGACCAGGCACAGTTTTGCCATCTAAAGCTGCTTTGACAGCACCGCAGCGTTCGTGACCCAGAATTACTAATAGTGGCACGCCTAATTCTAAGGCCGCATATTCTATATTTCCGAGAACCACATCGTCGAGAAAATTGCCAGCTACTCGGATATCAAATAAATCCCCCAATCCTTGGTCGAAAATAATTTCGGGAGCAACGCGCGAATCAGAACAAGCCAGGATAGTTGCAAACGGATGTTGACCCTGTGCTACTTCTACAATCCGCGATCGAGCTTGGTCGGGAAATGTCCGTTTTTGCTCAATGTAGCGTTGATTCCCCTCCATCAATTTCTTGAGAGCAGCGTCGGGAGTCAGGTCAGAGATTGCCTCTGCTTTTGCTGCTTGGGCTTGTAAAAGCACTGGTGCCAAGCTTGCCGCGAGCATCCCTGCACCAGCCTTCAACATTAAATTGCGTCGCGAAATCATGCCTTGTTTTCCGCTTTCAGTCATTGCTTATAACTCGGTTCAATTTTTTCTATTTTATAGCATAATATCTACCACAATCTCACTCAGACTTCTTTGATTTTTCTTTACACGCAGCTCCGGCAAAATGTCAACTTCAAAAAAGTGACCTATTTTTATTTCATTCATATTTTATTTAGTAAAGTCAACGGCGGTCATCCTTCTACCGGGATGCTAGAATGTATCTAAAACGAAAATTATTTATCAAGGGCTCGAAATGTCCTACGTCGCCAGCATTCATATCTATCCGGTCAAGTCCCTTGACGGCATAGCAGTCAGTCAAGCAACTATTCTAGCCAGCGGAGCTCTAGAAGGCGATCGCTCTTTTGCAATCTGCGATGCAGCAGGAGAACTGGTTAACAGCAAGCACAACAGCGGAGTCTGTTTTCTACGCTTATCCTTTGACATTAAAAAGAGAATTGCCGGCCTGAAAATTCAAGGCACCGAACAAGAAATATTTTTTCATGTAGATAGAGAACGCTTGGGAATAGAATCTTGGTTGAGCAATTACTTCGGTTTCTCCGTCAAGTTAATTGAAAACTTGCTGACTGGTTTTCCCGACAATCTTGCTGCACCAGGGCCAACCATTATCAGTACCGAAACAATTGCCGAAGTTGCATCTTGGTTTCCGAGAGTTTGCGTTAACGAGATGCGCCATCGCTTGCGAGCTAATATTGAAATAGGAGATGTCCCGGCTTTTTGGGAAGACCAACTTTTCTCACAATCTGATGAAATTGTTAGGTTTAAAATAGGGACTGTAATATTAGAAGGTATTAATCCGGGCCAGGCCTGTCTCCTATCTATGCAAAATTATGCAGCGAAAGAAGCTTATCCAAATTTTAAAAAAATACTAGCAGCAAAGCATAATGAAAGAATGCCTGACTTGGTAAAAAGGCATTTAAATCACATTAGTCGGCTGATAGTTAACACCAGAGTGCCACCTCAATCAGCCGAAAAAATAGTACACATAGGAGACGAAGTTCAAATTCTCACTGCCAGCAAGTCTCTATTTAATACCATTCCTGATTAGTTGTATGGCACGAGCCTTATCACGCCGGCGGCAACTCCAAAGAAAGCTGACCCAACACACCAGTTCTAAAATCGTTTAACATCTGCCGCGCCGTTCGTTCGACATCTCCTTTATACTTGTCTTTTGCGACCTCGTGCAAATAATCTTCACCATTACTAGAGGCTGGATCTAATTTATACCTGGATTTGAAACCAGATAGTGATATCAACGTGTCATCAGCCGCCTCCAGCCCTTGCAGCAAATCTACCATCGCTGCTGCTACTACCTGGTTGTCGTAAGCTGCTTCGCCAATATCTTCGCAAATAGCTAATTTTATGGCATTTTCTTGATTGTTAATTCGGGTTGGGATCACTCCAGGCGCGTCTAATAATTCAATTTCGTCAGAAATGCGAATCCATCGGAGCGATTTAGTTACTCCAGCTCTGCGAGCACTATCTACTACTCTCCGCCCTAACAGCCGATTAATTAGAGCAGATTTTCCGACATTGGGAAAGCCCATCACCACTGCACGGACTGGACGGGGCAGCATACCTCGATCGAACCTTCTTTTATTTAGCTGCACCCCAGCATTCTGCACCGCATCCGCCACAGCGTCTACTCCTTGACCGTGCTCGGCATTAGTAAAATACGCAGTTTCCCCCTGGGCCTCAAACCATGTTTCCCACGCCTCGCGCGATCGAGGCGTAATCATATCCATGCGGTTGATGACCAATACTCGCGGCTTGCCCCCCACCCAACTTGGCATTTGGGGGTGATAAGTAGCCAATGGAATGCGGGCATCTCGGACTTCGAGCACCACATCTACCCGCTTTAGCTGTTCTTTTAATGCCCGTTCAGCTTTGGCAATGTGACCGGGATACCAGTGAATTTTCATTAGTTAGTTGACTGTTGACTGTTGACTGTTGACTGTTGACTTTTGTTACTTGTTAGTTGTTATTAGTTAGTTGTTATTAGTTAGTTGACAGTTGTTATTGGTTAGTTGTTGAATGACAACAGTCAACTGTCAACTGCCAACTGCCAACAGTCAACAGTCAACTGACAACTGTCAACTGACTAAGGCACAATCAAAACTGCACAAGGAGACAGATTGATCACCCGATTGGTAACGCTGTCAGACGCCCCCTCATCGGTTAAACCCATCCCCCGACAGCCCATCACAATCAAATCGGCCCCAATTTCGTCAGCCACATCGCAAATCGTGAAAGCAGGTTTGCCTTCCCGTTCGATGATTTCAGCTTCAATTCCCTGCTGGGAAAACATCGATTGGGCCTCAGAAAGAAGTTTGGCGACTGCTTCGGGGGAAGTCATCACCTCTCGCGCGGGGGCGTCGGCCTCCTCGGCTGGGGGCTCGACTACCGAGAGAATAACTAAGCGAGAACCGTAGGTTTTCACGATATTGACCACCTTTTCGGCAGCTTCGCGGGCTTCTCGGCTTTGATCTACAGGAAATAAGACAGTCTTGAACATACTGCGCATCTCCGGGACGCGGACTCCGATAAAATGTTTACGTTGAGCCAATCAGTGCCGTTTGTTTCATCTTCCGTTTTTTGTACGGACGCGGTTGAATGCGTCCGAGGCCCAAGTGCAAGTGACCAGTGCCGCCATTTCAACGGAATTCGACAAAAACACACATATTAGGAGGTTAATCCTGTGACAAAAAAAACTGTAGCAAATTTATCGGCATCGGACTTATCGGGCAAACGGGTATTGGTACGGGCGGACTTTAACGTGCCGCTCGACAACGGCAATATCACCGATGATACTCGCATCCGGGCGGCTCTGCCGACAATTCAAGATTTAGCGTCCAAGGGCGCTAAGGTGATTTTGTGCAGCCACTTCGGCCGTCCCAAGGGTGTGACAGAGAAGTTGCGCTTGACGCCGGTTGCTGTGCGCCTGTCGGAATTGTTGGGTAAAGAAGTCAAAAAGACTGATGACTGCATCGGTGATGAAGTCGCTGCTACAGTCGCCGGGATGCAAGATGGCGATGTGCTGTTGCTGGAAAATGTTCGCTTCTATCCAGAGGAGGAGGCAAACGACCCGGAATTTGCTAAGAAGTTAGCTTCTGTGGCCGATTTGTATGTCAATGATGCTTTTGGTACGGCTCACCGGGCTCACGCTTCTACTGAAGGCGTTACTAAGTACCTGAGTCCTTCTGTGGCTGGGTTTTTGATGGAGAAGGAACTGCAATATCTCGGCAGTGCGATCGACAATCCTCAGCGTCCTTTAGCTGCTATAATCGGCGGTTCTAAGGTTTCCAGCAAGATTGGAGTCATTGAAAAACTGCTCGAAAAGTGCGACAAACTGCTGTTGGGCGGTGGCATGGTTTTCACCTTCTACAAAGCTCGCGGCTTGAACGTTGGAAAGTCTTTGGTGGAAGAGGACAAGCTGGAACTGGCTAAGTCTTTGGAAGCTAAGGCGAAGGAACGGGGAGTTGCTTTTCTGTTACCTACTGATGTGGTAGTTGCTGACAAGTTTGCTGCTGATGCTAACACTCAAACTGTCTCTGTTGAAAGCATCCCCGACGGTTGGATGGGTTTGGATATCGGCCCGGATTCAGTAAAAACTTTCCAAGATGCTTTGGCCGATTGCAAAACTGTTATCTGGAACGGGCCCATGGGCGTGTTTGAGATGGAGAAGTTTGCTGTGGGAACTGAAGGTATCGCTCATTCTTTGGCGGGACTTACTAAAACTGGTACTACCACCATTATCGGTGGTGGTGACTCGGTGGCGGCTGTTGAACAGTTGAATTTAGGTGAACAAATGAGCCACATTTCTACTGGTGGCGGTGCTAGTTTGGAGCTGCTCGAAGGTAAGGAATTGCCTGGTGTTGCTGCTTTAGATGAAGCTTAATTAAGTTAAGTAGGGCGGGCTTGGCCCGCCTTGCTGTCAGCAGGTCTATATCCTTGGCTGCAAATCATTTTTTTGAAGATTTAGCGCAGAGGGCGCCGAGAACGAATAGCAAGAGAAAAGAGAGAAGGATATCGGTTTAAAGTCTATAGTTTGCTAGTATAATTTGTTTGAAGTAGCAGTGAGGTTTGTTTGTGAAACTTAAACTCTTGGCAACTGTAACGGCAAGTTTAGCTTTGTTTGGGCTGGTAGCTCCCGTTAAAGCTCAAAATCCCGATCATGTTAGGCAATTGCTGGAAACTAAAGAGTGCGAGGGCTGTGACTTGAGAAATGCTGATTTGTTCAAGGCTAGCTTGTACAGAGCTAATTTAAGAGGAGCCGATTTAAGCGGAGCAAATCTTTATGAAGCTAATTTGCTAGAAGCGGACTTAAGTGATGCTAATTTGGCAAATGCTAACTTAGTTAATGCCGAGATGTACGGTGCTGAATTGAATGGTGCTAATCTGCGAAATGCGGATTTGTCTAATGCTTTTTTGGGGCGAGCGAATCTGACGAGTGCGGATTTGCGCGGTGCTAAACTTTTTAATGCCAATCTGGGGGAAGCTTATCTGCTGCAAGCTAATTTGTCGAATGCAGATTTGAGGCGTTCGCTGTTGTTTAGAGTTAATTTGAATCGTGCGAATTTAAGCGGAGCGGATATGTCTTTCGCCGATGTGCGCGATACTAATTTGCAGAATGCTATTTTGTCAAATACTAGGCTTCCTAGGGCTCAATTGACCGGGACAAATATTGATGCGGCGAATAACGTGCGGCAAGCTGATTTGGAACGTGCCAACTTGCGAGGTACGAATTTGGGGCCTGGGGTTTGCGTGATCACTACTTTTCCTTATTGTGTTTTGAATGTGGAATAATCTGCTTGCTGAGTGCGTCAGCCTCCATTTTTTTTGCAGCTACGGGAATTTTTGCTCCCGCCCAAAAACCGATAGAAGCCTCCGACTTAAGTCGTGGAAAGAGCAAAATTTTAGACTAAAGTTGTAGCTCCCAGATGAATCTGTGGAATAAATCTAAAATCTAAAATTTAAAATCTAAAATCGACTGACCCGGCCCAAAAACCGATAGAAGTCTCCGACTTAAGTCGTGGAAAGAGCAAAATTTTAGACTAAAGTTGTAGCTCCCAGATGAATCTGTGGAATAAATCTAAAATCTAAAATCGACTGACCCGGCCCAAAAACCGCTAGAAGTCTCCGACTTAAGCCGTGGAAAGATCAAAATTTTAGACTAAAGTTGTAGCTCCCAGATGAATCTGTGGAATAAATCTAAAATCTAAAATCTAAAATCGACTGACTGGCTGGCTGGCGCACCCTAGGTTGAGATCCGAGTTAAGTTTGAGGCGGTTTGTACCCTCTTTCGAGGGCAAATCTCACAAGCTGTGCCCGATTTTCTAGCTGTAATTTGCTGAAAATGCTGCCTAAATGAGCTTGCACAGTCCGGGGGCTAATAAACAGCCGATCGCTAATTTGTTTGTTAGTATAACCCTGGATAACCTCCCAAAAAACTCTTTCCTCGGCTGGTGTTAAAGGCAAAGGTGCAGGTGCTGGCAATACTGCCACAAATTGTGGTTCCACCGCCCTACCGCTAGAAGTTTGAAGCAGTCGGACAATCTCGGCGTGAATCCGGTGAGAGCGCTCTAACTGCGCCTTTACCTTAGCTAAGATTTCTTCAGACTGAAAAGGTTTTACCAGATAATCGTCAGCGCCGATCGAATGACCTTCAACTTTTGACTCAATCTCCCCTTGACCAGACAAAAATATAAACGGGACTAACTGTCCCAAACGGGTAGTTCGCAAACGGCGACAAAACTCAAACCCGTCCATTTCCGGCATCATCACATCTGAAATTACCAAATCAGGGGGGGCATTTTCAAACATTGAGAGCGCCTCCACCCCTGAATTAGCGCATTCCACCCGATATCCCTGACTTTCCAAGTACATTGCTAAGACTGTTTGACAGTCTGCTTCGTCGTCAACCACTAATATTCTTTCCATGACAGGCTTGCACCAATTCCAGTTGGACAGTTCTTGAAACTGCCAGTCCCAAAGTAGGAACTTAAATGAGTTTACCTCCTGCAACTGGATAAAGGCTCACAATTTCAAGACGCCACACTTTCTCAAATAGTCCAATTAGGAGCGCCTAGCGCATAAAAGCGGAAGCAGTAGAGCAATATGGGGAATATCCTTATTTGGTTCGCATATCATCAAAAGCTACAACTTTTTATGAGGAAGCGTCAACTTTTATGCAGAAAATAGAAGGTAAAAGAAAGAATTTAATCCTGTAAAACTGAAATCTGGGTGACACTTATACTATTCCTAGACCCGACATTGAAAGGTTTTTAGATTTTTCAGGTTCGGATACAGGTACAAAAGGGACAGCGCGAGCAGCTCCTGCTGGGGGCGGCGCGAACCAACTCGGGTCGGCAACCAACATACTTTCAATTATCGGTGCGGGTTCGGGGCGACTGAACAGATACCCCTGCATGATATCGCACTGATGTTGTTTCAAAAAATCTAGTTCTGCTTCTGTTTCCACTCCCTCAGCAATTACTGTCATATTCAAACTGTGACCAAGTAAAATTACTGCTGTAGTAATAGCAGCATTTTGAGTATCTTCGCTGGCATTACGGACGAAAATTCGATCGATTTTTAAAGTGTCAAAAGCAAAT
The DNA here is from genome assembly GCF_036701355.1 of Microcoleus sp. Pol12B3. Lineage (NCBI taxonomy): Bacteria > Bacillati > Cyanobacteriota > Cyanophyceae > Oscillatoriales > Microcoleaceae > Microcoleus > Microcoleus sp. Pol12B3. The sequence continues at coordinate 19,839 of NZ_JAUBQS010000006.1, read as the reverse complement.
TGCTTAAGATATCCTAAAGTAGCGTAACCGGTGCCGAAGTCGTCAATAGCAATCCGAATTCCTAGAGCTTTAAGTTCGTTTAAAGTAGCGCCTGCTACAGTCGCATTTTCCACCAAAGCGCTTTCGGTCATTTCTAATTCTAAATTAGCAGGCTCTAAACCTGTAGTTTCCAATATTTGGACGATTCGCGCCTTGAGTTCCGGGTCCGACAACTGCCGGGCCGACAAGTTTACTGATATTGTAAAGGGCGAAAACCCCGCCGCCAGCCAACTAGCGGCTTGAGCGCAAGCTGAAAGCAGCACCCACTCGCCAATCTGAATAATTAAACCTGTTTCTTCTGCTAAGGGAATAAATTCGCAGGGAGAAATTATACCTCGATCGGGATTTTGCCAGCGCACTAAAGCTTCAGCGCCGATAACTTTGCCGGTAGCAATATTCACTTGTGGCTGATAATATACCTGAAACTCACCTTGTGCCAAAGCGTGGCGCAACAAAGCTTCGAGAGCAAACTTTTCAGGAGAGAGGGTCGTAACCTTAGTGGAGTCGTTAACTAAATCTTTGAGTCTGGCTTCTGCTTGGTGAAGCGCGACTGTCAGCGGTTGAGTAATAGTTTGCCGTTTCAAGACGCGAGAAGCAATTGCTCCTAGCAATTCAGCTTTGGTAAACGGCTTTGTCAAGTAATCGTCTGCGCCCAATTCCATCCCCCGACGAAAATCGGTTTTGTCACTTTGAGCCGTGAGGAAAATAAATGGAATTGTTGCAGCTAGCGAGTTTTGCCGCAGAGTCCGCAACACGTCATAACCGTCGAGTTCCGGCATCTGCACGTCGCACAAAATTAAATCCGGTATCTCCGAAAGTGCCATCTGCACCCCAGCTCGACCGTTTTCAGCCGCAATGACCCGGTAGCTGTGAGATTCCAGGAGTTGCAGAAGAGTTTCCCGGATTAATTCGTCGTCCTCAATTACCAAAATTTTGAGCATGATACTTAGATAACAGATGGCACTCTATATCAACCTGACTAACTCTAGCATATTCAAACTAACGAATTACCGAGTCGGCCAATTAGCCAATAAACGATTAGCCAAATGGCTGAATATTTTACTTCGGTTCTTAAGTCACAATAAAAACACTGCTAAAATAGGGAAGAGTTCGATCTCTTTCAAGAGCAGAAAACTTCTGGGCCCTACTCGTTTGATAAATTTTTATTACAAAATACCCCCGTTTCTCATTTAAAAAAATTCAGCCAACAGTTTCAGTGCGCGGATGGCGGAAATTACTCAGGCAATCACTTATATGATGTCCGGTTAATTGTTCATAATTAGCCCGTGTTTGTACTTAGGATTTTTGTTTTCTCTCGATGGATGAATCAGGACGGTACCTCCTGACACAGCCCCAAAATGGATCGCTGCGAAGCATAACAGTCGGGGAGAGATAACAATTTGAGACTAAAGTTCAAGCTTCCAGATTCATCTGTAAAGTAAATCTCAAATCTCATATCGACTGAAGAAGAATTTAATTATGGTTGTATAACCAGACATCATATTATCCACTTTATTAATTCACTGGCTTAGTGGAATTCGCGCAAAACTTTTCATCTACAATTGCCGAAGTAATACTGACAGGGTGCATTGATGATGACGGAATAATCAGGTCTTGCGGAACTACCACTGTCTTTTTACAAACCAGCTCGCTACTGCCTACAGAGGCAAAGTTCCAAGCATAAAATTCGGGAGTGCTGACTGTTGCATTGGCCGGATGTAAACCTAGTGCAGTCACTAATACTAATCCCAAAGTCACTAAAGCTACGATCGCGAATCTCAGCATATTCTTTGTTTGAACCCGACAACTTATCTGATTGGTATTACCTTATTATTGCCTGGGTGGATCGAGAGCGTCAACCGATTTTAGATTTTAGATTTTAGATTTTGGATTTTAGCATTGACCCCACGGATAAATTCGGGGAATCCTTTATCGGATACAGGTTTTTTATTTCTGGACGGATGAATCCGGGGGCTTGTATCCTGGATGCTTTCGGTCAATAGCAGTTATTCCGCCGTCAGGTTCAACTCGTAAGCGATCGGCTCAGATGCTTGAGAAACTACCACGAATTCATAATAACCAGCATCATCCAGCAATCCAGACCAACTAAGCCCCTCTGCATCTTCCAGCAAAGCTCGCGCGCCCTTTGTCCGCCCCGGAGTATAAATTGACAGTAGAGTAGATTTGGGCGGTGCTTGCAAATTCACGCGCAAAGTTTGATTTTGAGCGAACCTGGCAATGTAAGCTTTCCCTTCTCCGGGTTTGAGATTGCCTGTGAGGCGTTTGCTCTTCGATAGGCGGTCAAATTCAACGCTTTCGATAGTTGCTCCAGCTTGTAAGGCTTCGAGTTCGTCGGCGGTAATTGCTTGCCAAATTTGTCCGATCGGCAAACCGATGAGATTGCGATCGCGCGGCTGTTCTGGAAACCAATAAAAGAACCTAGCATCAGCCAAATCGTACAAAGCCCGACTGCTCAAATTCAGCTTGTTAACCTCAGTTTTCCAGCGATCGATATCGGCGGTGTCGTAAGTACCCAACCGCGCTCTAGCATTGCTGCTGAGATTTTCCAGCTTATGGAGCAACTCGTCGCCGATTTTTTGCCACCTTTCGCGCCACTGGCGATCTTCCTCGCCTTCTTTTAACAATCGTCCCCCCAATTCCGGGTATTTGGCATAAAAAGTCTCGTCCACAAGGTTGACGTAACCGCTATAGAATCGATCGTCAATTTTGAGCTTGACAAAGCGATCTTGCAAAGCATCTTCTTGCTGCTGCTTCGGGTTGGGAGCCTGGGGAACTTTCTGTACTTTTGATTGCAGATTTAACAAAGAATTGCCCGCAAACCAGCCAACTCCCCCCATAGTTGAGAGCACCGCCACCACCAACAAAACCATTTTCCAAGCAGGCATTTTTTGCTGATTGCCAATAGCTGCAACTCGCACCGGAGTTCCCGGCAGTTTTGGCGCGGGGGCGGGCACGGGTATAGGGGAGAGATCCGGCGGCTGCGCGATCCCAAAATCCGGGGCGGGTGGCAAAGGTGGCTGTAAAGGCGGATTGCCGGAGAGAGCGAGCATTACCTCGCGAGCCGAGGAGTAACGCTGGCTCGGCTGTTGAGCAAGCATTTTATCCAGCACCAGGGACAAATTCGGAGACAGAGAACATTCCGCCCGCCAGTTCCAATTCAGCGTCTGACTGTCGAGCAACTGATGCGGTTCCTTCCCAGTCAGCAACACCAAAACCGTGGCCGCCAGAGCGTACAAATCGCTGTGGGGATAGACGATTCCCATCTGCATCTGTTCGACGGGAGCGTAGCCGAGCTTGCCGATGCGAGTCGCGGGGGCGGGAGCGCCGTTAGCCTCAGCGAAAAGAGACTCTACGGTAGCGGCGACTTGTTTTACTCCGCCGAAGTCGATTAGCACGGGCATCCCGTCAGAACTCCGCAGAATCAGGTTGTCCGGGGAGATGTCGCGGTGAATCACTCCCAAAGAGTGAATGTATTCGAGCAGGGGCAAAATCTGCAGCAGCAGTTGATTGATTTCTGCTTCTATAAACCGCAAACCCTGACGCTTGCGGGCGTCGAGCAAAAAGCGGTAGGTTTGACCGGGAACGTAGTCTTGGACGAGAAATAGGTAGCCTCGATCGCTGATACTGACGCGGAAGAGTTCGCGAAAGCGGGGGATTTGATTGTGTTGCAGCTTGTAGAGCACTCCCGCTTCCCGCTCGAACAGTTCCTCGGATTTTTGTAAAGCGTAACTTCCATGTACTTGGGGCGCAAATTCTTTTAAAACGCAGGGTTCGTTAAATCGGTGGGCATCTTCAGCGAGGTAGGTGCGCCCGAAGCCTCCGTGTCCCAATTCGCGGACGATGCGGTAGTGGTTGTTGAGAGTTATGCCGGGGTAGATGGGATTGTTCATTGGAACTTGCTGCGTCGGATTTTCACGCTTGACTGAGACTGAGGATTTTGGGCGATCGCTGAATTAATCTTGCCATAGTGTGTCAGTGTTTATTAGTCGATCGGCAGCTTGGCTATCCCCTGTGGTTATTGTGAAAACAGCGGTTTCGTGCTGTGGAAGTTTATCCACTGCGCCATATTTTCGATCGACCTCAAAATGTGTTCAAATTTTGAGTGTCCAGCCCAATGTGCCATCCGGTCGCGCCGCGCTACTAATGGAATCTTGAGCGATCGAGGTGCAAAATACGCATTTTAAGGAGCAAATCATGCAGCCAGAACAGCGTCAGCGAGCAATTGGGGCGTTTGAAGAGTTTTTGAGGGCGCCGCTTGAGGAACGATTGCAACACCAGCAGAATCGAGTTGCCGAAGCCGGGGCGATCGCGCTTTTCCAAAAAGTCGCTGCCACAGTACCAGCTTACCAGACTTTCCTAGCTGAACATAACATCAATCCCGCCTCAATTCAAACCTTTGAAGACTTCCAAAAATTGCCCCTAATTACCAAAGAGAATTATTTACGCTGTCACCCACTACCTCAGTTGTGCCACCAGGGCAAATTAGAAACTTGCGATTTCATTGCTGTTTCATCGGGTTCGACAGGAAACCCGACATTTTGGCCGCGTTTTATCAGCGACGAGTTGCAAATTGCAACTCGTTTTGAACAAATATTTCACGACAGTTTTTACGCCGACAATTGCTCAACTTTAGCTGTCATTTGCTTTGCGTTGGGAACTTGGGTAGGCGGAATGTACACGGCAAATTGCTGCCGCTATATAGCGAGTAAGGGCTATCCCGTTACAGTTGTGACGCCTGGGAATAATAAGACTGAAATATTCAGAGTTGTGCAGGAACTTGGGGAGCATTTTGAGCAAGTAGTTTTGTTGGGATATCCGCCATTTATCAAGGATGTGATTGATAGCGGAATTTCTGGGGGTGTGGAGTGGCAAAAATACCGAATTAAGATGGTGTTTGCGGGGGAAGTGTTTAGCGAAGAATGGCGGAGTTTGGTGAGCGATCGCACTAATTCTGACAATCTATATTACAACTCTGCGAGCCTTTACGGTACTGCGGATGCCGGCGTTTTGGGCAACGAGACACCGCTGAGCATTTGCATCCGCCGCTTTTTAGCCAACAACCCGGAAGCAGCACGCAATTTATTCGGGGAATCGCGGTTGCCAACGCTGGTGCAGTACGATCCGAAAAGCCGCTTTTTTGAAGTGAATAATGACGGCACGCTGTTATTTTCTGGCGACAACGGCATCCCGCTAATACGCTATCACATCTCGGATAACGGCGGTTTAATTTGTTACGAAGCAATGCTCAATTTTTTGGCAGAATGGGGATTTAACCCTGTGGCACGTTTGCAGCAAGAAGCAGGTATGAAAGTTTCTGAGTTCCCCAGAGGAATTCGCTGCTTGCCCTTTGTCTATGTATTCGGGCGATCGCACTTTACCGTTTCCTACTTCGGTGCCAACATTTACCCGGAAAATGTCACCGTAGGTTTAGAAGTTCCCACCATTCGGGAATGGGTGACGGGAAAATTTGTACTGCAAGTCAAGGAAGATGCGGATCAAAATCGGTTTTTATCGGTGGTTGTGGAATTAGCAGCGGGGGTGGAGGGCGACGAGGAGATGCAGCAGGCGATCGCATCTTCAATTCTCGCGCAATTGCGGCGGCTAAACAGCGAATTTGCTAATTACGTTCCGCCAGAATATCAGTTACCTGTGGTGACATTAACGGAGATGGGCGATGCAGAGTATTTTCCGATTGGGGTGAAGCACCGATACACGCGGCAATAAGTAGTTTGAATTGATGAGCTATCAGTTTTCAAAAGTCTTGTGTTATTCTATAATTAGGGTAAGATTTGATGGTTAAGCTTAGAATATGCCAGCAAAAGACATCTACCACAATACTGTCAGAACAGCTCTAGAAAAAGACGGTTGGACGATAACAAACGATCCGCTAACCCTAGAAATTGGCGCTCGTTCCCTCTACGTCGATTTGGGTGCAGAAAAAATACTTGCTGCCGAAAAGCAAGGTCGCAAAATTGCTGTATAAGTAAAAAGTTTTTTGAGTATTTCACCCGTTCATGACTTAGAAGAAGCTTTGGGACAGTATATTGTCTACGAAGATATCTTAGAGCTTTCGGAACCAGAACGGAATATATATCTGGCTGTTCGGGAAGAAGTTTATCTAGATATTTTCTCTGAGCCACTGGGGCAACTTTTGTTGAGAAAAAAAAGACTAAAATTAATTGTTTTTGATTCATCAAAGTAGATAATTGTCAGATGGATAAACTAGATGAATATCGCCAATTTATTGAGAACATATTAGATAGTTATGCCCAGATTCCTTACCCATACGGGCAAGTAAAAAACAGCGTTATTGTTGACCGCGAACAAAACAATTTTTTACTGATACATGAAGGTTGGCAAGGGCCTCAAAGAATTCATGGGTGTATCGTTCATGTGGAAATTAGGGACGGCAAAATTTGGATTCAACAAGATGGTATAGAAACTGGAATTACCGCAGAACTTGTAGAATTAGGAGTGCCTAAAGACAAGATTGTTTTGGGGTTTCATCCCTATCACGTTCGGCAGCATACGGGATATGCGATCGCCTAAACCAGCTTACAATACAGGAAAATTGAATGAAAGGGCGATCGCTAGATTGTATCGGGATCAATATTTAATTCTCGCAGTTTCGCGGCCAGGCGATCGGCTCTTTGAGCTTCTTGTCCGGCTCGTTGAGCCTCTTCGTCGGCTCGTTCAGTCTCCCTTTCTGCAACCTCTTCAGGAGTAGGGACAAGCTCTCCTTCTGCTGTAAAGAAACGCAATTTTTCGCCACAAATTCCGAGACTCAAATCGAGCTGCTGACTCCGCAGATGCCCGAATTCGTTCGGTGCAATTGGTTCATATTCCCCGTCAACTAAATGAAACCCAGCTAATTCTAAAGTTTCTGGGTCAAACCAAAAGTAGTCGTGAGTGCGAAAAGTATCTTGATAGAGTTGTCTTTTAAAGTTTTTGTCTATATCCGCTGTTTTGGGCGACAAGATTTCAACGATGATATTGGGGTACTTTCCCTCTTCATCCCAAACTACCCAGCTTTTCCGAGTTTTACGTTCACTTCCGAGTGCCACAAAAAAGTCTGAGCCTCAGAAGTCCTTCGATTTGAGTTGCTTGGAACAGTAATAAAGGGTGAGGTTTCCAGCAGCATAGAAATCATTTCTATCTCGCCACAGCCATTCTAGACAGTTGAGGAGTAGGATTATTTGTCGGAGATCCAGTTCTGTTTCCACGGGAGGTTCGTCACTGTATAAATCGCCGGGCGGAAAGATAACATTTTCTGGTATTTCTTGTTCTAGTATCTCTTGGGTAGTAGCTAATTCTGCGGTTGCGGACATGGCTGCTGGGTGAGGAGTAAGAGGTTGTGTGTCTATTTTAGCAAGCTTTTCATATCTCTGCCCAAGACTATCATGAAACCCCGATCGCGCTTTTTGCCCAAAAACGCGATCTAGCACTCAATAATTAGTTTTTAACTATTAGCAATTAGCGTTTTATTGACCGTCAGTTTGTCTGAGAGCGGCCAGAATTTCCGGTCGCTTCATGCGCGCGTATCCCCGCACTTTCCTGTCTTTGCCGATCGCCTTCAACCGTCTCAACGAAAGACTTTCGTAGTCTTCTTCTGGGGACGGAGACGAAAACGGCAACTCCAACTGCAACTGCGGTAACTGAGGTTTCTGCTGTGCTTTCGACTGCTTCTTCGGCTGCGTTTTTGGCTGCTTCTTCGGCTGTGCCTCCGGCTGTCTTTCTGAGTGAGTCGCTGCGGCTCCCAGTTGGCTGCGGAGCGTTTCAATTTGATTTTTCAGGTCATTTTCTACATCTTCAATGGCGTCGGAAACAAACTGATTAATTGTTTGGACTGTGCGTTCTAGTTTTCTTGACAGCAGTTTTTCCAATTCATCCAACTGTCTCAAAGCACCTTCAAGATTTACCTCAGAAATAACAGCAGATGTCGGCGGACGGTTGCTGCTCGATTGTTCAATTTTTTTAGCCAATTTATCTACCTTTTCATGAAATGTTTTTTCAACTTGTTCAAGCAAATGCTTGATCTGTTCTATTTGGTTACGCTCAAAATTCTGCTCAGTTAGAGCTTTTATTTGCTTTTTTAGTAAATCTTCATTTTTTTTAACAGATTGTTCTATTTGTTTTGTTAGACTCTCTACCTTTTTTTGAAATGATAGCTCAAATTCTTGCAGTAGAGTCTCAATTTGTGCAGGTTTCTGAGTCGGTTGCGGAGCTAAATGTTCCATTTCTGTTTGAGCAACAGCTACCTCCTCGTCGCTCATTTCAAATACCCACGCCCACATTTGCTCGGTGCCGAGTTCTTTAGCAACAATACACCAATCTGAGCCGCAGACCACTTCATATTCTTCTTCGTTGCTGTAAGCTTCTGTAGGGCGTACAATTAAAGGAATCAAGTTGCTGCCTTGCTCGATCAAACTTCTCCTGAGAGCTTCGCGGCGTTCGCGAGGAATTTCGCCACGATGAGACTCTGGTATTGCAATTTGGGAAGTGTAAATCTGACTGTGACTAATGGGCTTAATCCGCAAATATTCAACTATTCGGTTTTGATCGGACGATCGATCCATCTTGTTACAAGTCCCCTTTTGTCATTAAAATCTGCTGTGTAGGTATTTATGTATGTTTGCACTTTACAGCCGGCGTTTTAAGGGATGCAGGACTAACCCAAGAACTCTAATTGTAGGGTGCGAGACAAACACCTTACTCAGACTCTGGTAAGTTAAAGGGTTTCTTGGGCTGAGTCTTCCCAGTCTGCGATCTAACTCGGTTATCTGGGGGAGATATGGCGTTGCTGCTGTAACTGTGCGGCTGGCTGTGCGGTGACAGCCCGGGCGATGGCGTCCCGCCCCGAAAGCTACGGCAAAAGTTACAGCAATTCCTAAAAAAAGCCACTGTGATGAGTTTAACTGCCTGCGGGACACCAAGGATACACAGCTTTACTCATCTTTACTTTTTTTGGCGTCAGGGCGATCGGGCTGGGGTTGCGAGTGGTCGCAGGAGTTGCGATTTATACGAAAGCCAGCTTTAATATCCCCTTTATTCTTTAGTCTCCAGCGAGAGGGACGGAAGTTCGTGTAGGATGGGTTTTAACCGCCGAGTCATATCGGGTTTTTCAACTTTTTTCGGGCGGGCTTTGAGCGCCCCAAAAATGCAATTGAGATGGCTGAAAGCTTATAAATATTTTTGCCACTTGTCAATAAGCTTAATCATTGTTTTCTCGCCTAACCCTTTACCTTTCATGCGTTCCAACACATTTTCAAAAGATGCAAACTGCTGCAAATCTCGCTCTTTGATGATTTGTTCTATTGTTTGAGCTTTTATGCCAGCATTTTTCAAATTTGTAGCCAATTTGAATTTATCTTGAGTGTTGAGTGCTTCCAACAGCGGAACAGGTTTGGGAATCCGACTTTCAACATCTTTAACCCTCTCTATCAACGCCTGTTTTTCCCGCGTATACTCGGCTTTCAATTCATTAATTCTGTTTTCCAATCGAGTTTCAATATTGGTCAGCCGCTGTTCAAAACTGGAGGACGGTTGCGGAACCACAGTTACACTTGGATTGTCAATGATTGCGGTTTTTCTGAGAATCTCAAGTTGTTCGAGGAGAAGTTCTTCATTTTCTTCTTCCAGGATGAATGCTCCGATTGTCTCGCCTTTGAGAGGTTCTATTTCCTTTGCTCTCGCCGCTGCGTAGTATTCAAAATTTCCGTCTACTATTTCGTAGGCATCCATACCGTTGCGGCGGACAATTATCGGATTAATCAATCCTCCTGACTCTAAAATCAGTCTCGCTAGTTTCTCCAAATCAGGCTCTGCAAAATTGGAACGGGGAACTGCGGATGTTATTTTTTTAACTGCAACCAGTGACGGAGATAATTTTTTCATTAGTTTTTACCTATTTTTTCCAAAACTTCGAGTGCTAGCATTTCAAATTCTTGGGATGCGATGCAATCAGGCTTAAAGTCTAGCACTGAAATGGGATCGGAGATTTCCATATTTCCCACGATTTGAAATTGTTCTGCACACTTTGCTAAATCGTCTCTCTCGTAAATTACGCTGTCCATGATTTCAAAGCCGTAGCGTTTGGGAATTGCCTCCCTCCGTTTGGGCAAACTGTACTGTACAAATTTACTATTAGTTGAGATTTTGCAAGAGAGTACGCCTAAAACTTCTAGAGGTTTCTTGCCAATTTGTTTTTTGAATCCATTAACTTTTTTAATAAAATCCTTGACATTAATCAGTCCTTGATTCGCAAAAGGTTTTAAGTCAGAAGGAATAATTAAATAATCAGCCGCAATTAGGGCAACTCTAGCATAAAAATTTAACGATGGTGGCGTATCGATCAGTACAATATCATATTTATCCTGTACTTCGGCTAGTTTTTGAATTAAAATCATTCGGCTGTAATCTAGTTGATTGAGTTCCGTTTCATATTGCATTAAATCAATATGGGAAGGAATCACATCAATTTCGGGATTGCAAAAATTAGACTTGCGAGCTACTTCTTCGATCGAGAAAAAGTCTTCTGATTGCAAAACTTGAAGAATATTATTATCTTTCAAATCGTCTTGTTCTTCATCCTCAAATTTTACTAAACCAGTCGCAAAGGTTGTATTTGCCTGACTGTCTAAGTCGATGACTAATACTCTGTTACCTTTCTTGCTCAGCGCTGCTGCTAAGTTGACTACTGTTGTAGTTTTACCCACGCCGCCTTTGTTATGGTAAACTGCAATGATTTTCATAGTATTTTGGCTTTTTTGGGGAACGGTTACATCGGATTTAACTTGAGGCTTAACTGGATAATTTTCAGGTATTTGTTCCGGTTCAGAGATTTGACTTGGCTCAGGTTCTGCGGGGGCGGGATTGTTGGGCTGTACTGGGACTTCGCTAACTAACTCAGGACTAACCAAACTAATTTTACTATCTTCCAGTTTGAGATTATCGGGATTTTTTATAAATTTTAAACTATCTCTGCCAATTAAAGCGATAATTTCATCAATTCTATTTTCAAGGTCTTTTCCAGCACACTTAAAGACTAGCTGAATATCATCGGCAACTCTTTGGTAAATTCTAATTTCTTTACCGTTAGTTATGAGTCCGTAGCGGATGCTCAAACTTGTTAAATAGCGATGGAGTTTTCGCAGGTGGCGGTCTAAATTTTCCTTCGGATGTTTAGCCTCCATAACTACACTCATCGGCGACTCTGCATCGACAAGTATGGGGATAACTTGGGTGGCAAATGAGAGGAAGTCTAAACGAATATTCCCAAATGCTATTTCTTGGTGCCAAGTGTCCGGCGTATAGCCTAACTTTGGTAGCAGATAGCTGACAATCAGTTTGCTTTCTACTTCGCTTTCGTTGCGACAGTTATTGGGATTGAAAGTCATTCGATTTTAGATTTTAGATTTTAGATTTTAGATTGGAAATGACTGATTTAATAATGGTAGGGATTATGATATTGACAGTAGGGCGCGCATTCCTCCCTTTACAAAGGCTACGGATTGTAATATCGAAAAACCCGGTTGTGTTTTACAAACCGGGTTTTTCTGGCCTTTATCGCGTTTAAAACTTACTTGGTTTTAGCGTTAAATTCCTGCAATGTTTGATAGCCACCAGCGGGATTGTATAGGTGACAGTTGTCGGCAATCCGCTTCATTAAAGACCAAGAAAATTCTGTTTCGTAGAGATGATCTTGCCAATTTTCCTTTAAGCTGCTGTGGGCGAGGCGCAAATTGTACCAGGGAATAGCAGTTGAAAGGTGGTGGGGAACGTGCACGTTAATGTCGTGGCACAGAAACTCTACCCAGCGGGGATAATCGCAGTGAACTGTTCCCGATAGTTGCGCTTGGGCTTCGTTCCATTCTTCGGGTTCTTTAAATGAAATGTCTGGTGCTGTGTGATGAACGATCGTAAAAGTGCTCATCCAGAAATGGTAAACCAGCCAGGGCATCAACCAAAATTTGACAAATCCCCAAATGCCTGTGGTTGCAATTAAAATCGGAAATCCGATCGCAGCACCGATTAAAACCACTAAGACAGAAAACCGCACTTGTTCTTGTTTCTGTTTTCCTGTGAACCGCCACCACATAAAGTGTACTTTTGCCCAGTGGGCGATCGAGCCGATCCACCACATCCAACCGAATATTAAACTATAAGCTACTTGTAAAGCCTTGGGCGCGCCAGCGTAGTCTGCTGCTGTCATCGGGTGCCAAGCATTATCCTCACCAAGTTTGTTGGTGTGTTTGTGGTGATAATTGTGTCCGTGCCGCCATGCGTGAAACGGATAAATTAACGGCAAGAATGCGAGATGTCCGACTAAATCGTTTACCCAGCGGCGGTTAGCAAATGACCGGTGTCCGCAGTCGTGTCCGATCACAAAAAAACCGGTTAATCCGGTGCCTGTGAAAATCCACATTAGGGGTAGTAGAAACCAAGGCGATACTGCTATGCCCCAGTAACCGACAGCAACTAAAAGAACGTTGACGATTACTTTTGTCCAAGCTTTGCGGGGATTTTTGACGAATACTTCCCGCGGCAGGGTTTTGAGAATATCTTTGAGGCGCAGGTTGGAAGTGTCACTTGCGGATGTCAAATTTAGTGGTTTTTCGATCGATGCTGTCATAAACTGATTTCGATTCTCCGTATGCCATGAGGATGGCTTAACAAATTAGCGCAATAAAAAAGCGCCATAAAATGTCAGCTCGTTGCCAGCAAGCAGCAGACGAGTTGAGCTGTAGGCAAGCGCGTTTTAGCAAAAGCTAGCGATCGCTATCCGCAGTTAGGAATTTCTAGCACTTTCGGCAAAAAACACTGCGGGTAGCAAAACCTTTGTTTTTATAACACAGGGGCAGGACAATTAGCATTAGCGACTGTTGTCTGCTAATTGCTGTTGCTGCCAGAAATGGGGTCGAGAGCCGGCAAGCCAGCGATCGAGCGTTGCTGTTTGAGGCTTTGCACTTCCAGCAGCAAGGATTCGATTTCCGCTTGCAAGTGCAGGAACTTAACTTGCTGATCGGCTTGGTAGGGGCACTTCACCGAATTTACTTTGCGGGCTAAACTGGTCGATAGCGTAGAAGAACTAGCCATTTCGGGATTGCTCGCGGTGACTTGAGGCCGGGAAAGAGTCGATGAATTATTTGACATCAGTAATTGAGTAGACATATCTACACATTCACACCATTAAGTTACTTTAACCTGAACCGATCGTATTAAACATCAAATTAACCGATCGAGCTAAAATTAGTGTAAATTCTTCGGCCATTGCCTAAAACCATTGACACCGTGACCCTGATTCTACCTGCTACTGACTCTGCTGCTAACTCCGCTGCCCGCGCAGCCGAGCCGAAACGCTACGGCTGGCCCGGCTTGATCGAAGCTTATCGCCCCTACCTGCCGGTGACGGAAACCACGCCGGTAGTGACCCTCCAAGAAGGCAATACTCCCCTGATTCCAGCACCTGCGATCGCTTCTCTCATCGGTAGAGACGTGCGCGTCTTGGTCAAATACGACGGCCTCAACCCCACTGGTAGTTTCAAAGACCGGGGGATGACAATGGCGATTTCCAAGGCGAAGGAAGCTGGTGCGGAGGCAGTAATTTGCGCCAGTACCGGCAATACTTCGGCCGCCGCCGCCGCCTACGCCCGACGCGGGGGGATGCGAGCTTTCGTGTTGATTCCCGAGGGTTACGTGGCTTTGGGCAAGTTGGCGCAAGCTTTGCTTTACGGTGCGGAAGTCATTTCGATTGGCGGAAATTTCGATCGAGCCTTAGAAATTGTCCGCGAAATGGCTGTTAACTACCCCGTGACTTTGGTAAATTCGGTGAATCCTTACCGCTTGGAAGGTCAGAAAACCGGAGCTTTTGAAGTCGTTGACGCCTTGGGCGACGCCCCCGACTGGCTGTGCATTCCCGTCGGAAATGCGGGAAATATCACAGCATACTGGATGGGTTTTTGTCAATACCACCAAGCAAAAAAATGTTCGCGCTTGCCGCAGATGATGGGATTTCAAGCCGCGGGGGCTGCGCCGTTGGTGACGGGAGAACCGGTGGCGCACCCGGACACCCTGGCGACGGCAATTCGGATTGGGAATCCGGCTAGCTGGAAACAGGCGATCGCAGCTTCCGAAGCCAGCCGCGGCAGTTTTGCCGCTGTCACCGACGCCGAAATTCTGGACGCTTACCGTTTGTTAGCATCGCAGGAAGGGATTTTCTGCGAACCGGCGAGTGCAGCTTCTGTGGCCGGCTTGCTGAAGGTAAAAGACCAAGTTCCCACTGGGGCGACGGTGGTTTGCGTGCTGACTGGTAACGGTTTGAAAGACCCGGATACCGCAATTAATCACAGCAACAATCTGTTTAAAAGCGGCATTGCTCCGACTTTGGATGCGGTAGCTGGGGCGATGGGATTTTAGAAGAAGGAAGAAGGAACAGGGAAGAAGGAAGAAGGAAGATAGAAACAGGCAAGATGCCTGTTCCACTCTTAGTTAAAATCTCTTGTGGGGAGTAGGGGTTGGGCATCTTGCCCGCCCGTAAGCCCATCGAAACAGGCAAGATGCCTGTTCCACTCTTAGTTAAAATCTCTTATGAGGTGGACTAAAATTACTCAAAGTCCCCCTTCTTAAGGGGAATTTAGGGGGATCTAGGCTCGGCGACAAGCGATATCTACAGAGGGTTTTATATAACAAGCGAGCGAGTAAAACTTTTGAATTCTAATCAAAGGAAGGGTCTGTATACCATTTCTTGACATTCTCGTACCATTGACTCGCCTGCTTGTATTCCTCAACTATCTCAGCCGGAGTATTGTCATCTAATTCCCAAGGACACAAATCACTATGCTGAAATTCACAACTAACGTAATAGCCTCGCGGTAAAGTCTTCCAATAAGTTGCTTTCCAGGGTTCCAGTACATTCCATTTTTCGGTTCCTGGGATATGTTCATACATGAAAAGCAAACGATCTAAAGCCAGTAATTGCTCTATTATTTCTCGTTGAGTACCGAGAAATCCTTCTTCATAAGGAAACTGACCAAGAAAATTTACAATGGAAAACTTATTCCAATCAGGATCAGCCATTGCTTCCCATCTAGCACCACCTTGAGGAGTTAAATAGTAGCTAGCTAGAAGTCTCCCGTCTAAGTGGTCTTGAATGCCAGCTCTTGTTAAGATAACATTTGAAGTTCCCTCGGTGTCATCTTCATCGGCAAAAACCTTTGCTTTAATGTCCCCTCTCTGAAATAAGGAATCCGCTGCAAGTGCTGTTTCAGCATGAGATAAGTGCATTGAGTATGCAACTCTTCTTAGTTCGTAGTAGTTGTCTATTACAGCAAACTCAAGAATCAAGTATTCGATTTTTGGATTCGGAGTTTGTGCTAATGCTGGGTAAGAGTTGAGATATTCATCTCCAAACAAACTTGATGGGTTTGTATCTAATTCTGGCTCCGTATACCAATGCAAAATTTCTGAGTTCCACTGCCTTGCTTGTCGATCTTTGTCAATCCACTCTTGGGGTGTATTTGAGTTGATGCACCATTCAAAATGTCGATACTGGTAAGTAACTTTGTAAGCTTTGGGTAAAGTTTTCCAGTACGTTGCCTCCCAGCACTCTATTTTCTCCCAAACACAAGTTTCTAGAAGAATAGTTTGGCTTTCTAAATGTTCGCTAAGATTTATGATTTTTTCGATTATCTGCCGAGAACAACAGGTTATTTGTGATTTAATTAAGCCAGTTATTTCATCACGTCTATAACCCATATACCATTGTCTATAATGGTTCCAATTGGGATGAGTTAAGCTTTCCCACCTTGCTCCCCCTTGAGGAGTTAAGTAGTAAAAAGCGTTGATTTTTCCATCCAAGTGTGCCTGAATTTGAGAGCGATTTAAGGTAATATCTTCAATTAATTTTTCCGTTTCAGTGCAAAATGCAGCTAAAATGTAACCTTTATGAAATAAGCGCTCGGCTGCTACTGCCACCTCAGTATGAGAGAGTCTCCAATCCGATGCCACATTTTTGAGAGTTTCATAATGTTCTATAACCGAAGAAAGAATCAGGTACTCTATTCTATGGATAGTCATATTGTGTATTCGCGAATGACCTTCGGCGATGAAAGATGATTCAAACTTCTATTTACCCCTAACCGATGCAGGCTTTCAGAAACTCAGTCGATCGCAAAAACTGGCTTTCTCTGTTTTCACTAACGATCGGCGATCGCCCGCTCGACGATAAACCCGATCCGATCGCCTAAAATAACACTTAACACTTTTGCTATTCTACCATGACTAAGCCTACTGCAACCCTGTTAATTGCCTGTCCCGATCGCAAAGGACTCGTCGCCTTACTTGCCAATTTTATAGCCTCCCACAACGGCAATATCATTCACGCGGATCACCATACAGATTTTACCGCCGGATTATTTCTGAGCCGACTCGAATGGCAATTAGATGATTTTGACTTAACCACCGAACAAATAACACCTGCTTTTAGTGAAATTGCCAAGGACTTACAAGCCAATTGGCAATTGCATTTCTCTCATAAAATTCGACGCATCGCAATCTGGGTAAGCCGTCAAGATCACTGTTTATTAGACTTGATTTGGCGACAGCGAGCGCAAGAAATCAGAGGTGAAATTCCGCTGATTATCAGCAACCATGAAAATTTAAAGCCCATTGCCACACAATACGGTATCGACTTTGAGTATATTCCCATTACTAAAGACAATAAAGCTATTCAAGAAGCACAACAGTTAGAAATCCTTAAAAAATATAAGATTGATTTAGTAGTTTTGGCTAAATATATGCAAATCTTGAGCCAAGACTTTATCATAAAGTTTCCCAATGTGATTAATATTCACCATTCATTTTTACCCGCGTTTGTGGGTGCAAATCCTTACGAAAGAGCTTATGAAAGAGGGGTAAAAATTATCGGTGCAACAGCCCACTATGTTACACCTGATTTAGATGCGGGCCCGATTATCGAACAAGATGTTGTGCGCGTGAGTCACCGCGATGAAGTGTCAGATTTGGTTCGCAAAGGTAAAGATTTAGAAAGAGTTGTGTTAGCAAGGGCGGTGCGATATCATTTACAAAATCGTGTTTTAGTTTACGGCAATCGGACTGTGGTTTTTGCTTGAAAATTAGGCATGATATCCATCGGGTTTGTTACTCCTTCGATCGCTCGGCGAGTGATATCAATTCCGGTTACACGATCGAAGTGCAGCGCATCCCAAAGTTTTGCTCAGCTTGACATTTTGCATGACTTGTGATGGGGTTAAGATTGTCCGTTGCCGTCGAGTTGCGATCGCCCAAAGGCCTGTTTTCCCACAGAGCCCCCAATAGGGCGAGGTTTCGGAACCTTGCTTTTACCCGCAGGCCATCCTTCACGCTGCTGGGAGCGATCGCCATCGGTTTCTTCTGTTTGGTCGTGAAACAAAATTTGTCGCGTGGGATAAGGCAAATCGATGCCGTTTTCCACAAGCTTTTTTTTAATAGCACAAATTACCTTGTCGCGCGATCGCATATCGTCAATTCGGCGCGGCGGAGCAATCCACCATCGAACGCGAATATTGACGGTACTTTCTGCTAGCTCAACCACCAGCACATCGGGTGCAGGATCTTTCAACACCTCATTTACGGTGTACAATCCTTCCAGCATTAACTTCTTGGCGCGGTCAATATCGTCGTTGTAACCAATACCAAAATCGTATTCCGTGCGGCGTTTATCGAAAGCGGTATTCACCGTCACCGAATTCGTAAACAATTCGGCATTGGGAATGACAATCCGGCGACCATCATAAGTTAGGATTGTTGTAGCGCGGGTCTCAATATTTTCTACCGTTCCCTCAAAGTTTTTAAACACAATTTGGTCATCGATTCGGAACGGTTCCGTCAACAGAATTAAGATACCGGCTAAGAAGTTTTGCAAGATATCCCGAAAGGCAAAACCAATTGCCACCCCGCTAATTCCCAGCAGTTGAATCAAATCCCCAGCTTTAAATGTGGGAATTACAATCGAAAGCGCAACAAACAGACCAACTAGAACGATCGTACTCTGGGTTAACCGTCCTAACACCAGCCCCAAATTTCGAGCTTGGTGGTGGTTGCGAGTAAGCCGCCTGACCACTCTCTTAATTTGCCCCCCCACAAAGTAAAAAAATGCAAAGACAATTAAGGCCAGCACAATATTAGGCAGCATGATCGTAAAGCTGTCGATCATGCTCTGAATCTTTTTCCAGACTATGGATATCTCTGCGTTCATGAAGTTTCCTCGCGCATCAGTCGTTGTCGATAGTAGTAAAATTTAGCTCGATTAAGTTCTATCTAAAGACTGTAGGTTGGTACGATGCGAGGAATATTTTTTGGATGTTTTAAAAATTTTGAATGCAGATTATAGGTTGGGATATAGTACAGTTAGATCGATTAGTAAACCATCTGTAGATGGGGAATAATAAAGAAGCGGATGAATTAATGCCCTCTAATAGCAGGAACAGCAAAAACAACGCATCGCTGACTAAATCCCACCTGCTAAGGGGACTCGCCATGCCGACAATTCCTGAATTTTTAACTCTTAATTCCCAAAGGGCGGTAAGTCGAGTAACTGATTTTTAGAAGGTGGAAGCTGGGCGGGATTTTTGCCTGGGGCGGAAGTTTGGCGGATTTCCAGGGCAGTTTCACCAGGATTTGCAGTGCGAGTAGGTACTATCTCCAAAGAATATACTGTCTCGGTTTTTGCAGGAGCGGGATTTTGGGCTTTCGCGAGCAAGTCAACAGCATCTCCGAGGGCGCTAGTTAAATTTTTGCTAGTTTCGGCGTGACGGGCTTCTTCTTGTTTGAGGGCTTGAGTGAGTTGTTTAACTTGTTCGATCGCCCGATCGCGCTCTTCGAGAACTTCTGCTAACTTAGCTTTAAGTTCGCCTACTGTCTGCAGTTGTGCGATTTCTTGCTGGCGAGCAACCCCAGCATCATCGCCTTCGGGCACAAGGGGGGAAAAATTTTGTAATTGCTCTATTTGTGCTTCCAGAGAAGCGATGATTTGCTGAGTTAATTTAGCATCATTCCGCCGCTGCTCGGCTTCGGTATTGTAGAGTTGGCGCCACTGAGCGGCACTTTCACCGGCCTCATCGCGATCGCGCGAAACTTCTGTTAACTGCTGTTGCAGCCGCTTGATTTCATCTAACCACTGTCTGACATCCTGAGCCATATTGATTTTAGATTTTAGATTTTAGATTTTAGATTAGCAATGGCTTAATTAAGTAACGCTCCTTATTTCCAGTTGCGCGATCGTCCTGCATCCATTTTCCATTTTCGAGTTCCCCCTCTCCTGTGCGCTATGAACATTTATTACTGGTTGCGCTACCTGATTTTAGCTTTGTTTAAGGCGCTTTTAAGCTTGCTTCGAGCTCTCAAACGGAAATTTGGGGGTTTTTGGCTGTTTTGTCGGTGTTTGACTTGGGGCACGCTCAAGGAAGTCGGGGCGAAGGCGGGAGAACAGCGCTTGCCGGGGCTGTCTGCGGAAATGGCCTACAATTCTATGCTGGCGCTGTTTCCGGGGCTGTTGGCTATTTTATCTGCGATCGCTATCTTTGAACCTTTGCAGTTAACACTTTATCAAATCGCCCGTCTTTTGGGCGAAGTTATACCCGATGACGTGCGGAATTTGATTGGTGGCTTAATCAAAGAAATTATGTTAACTCGGAGTAAAGGGCTGGGTAGTGCTTTTATGTAAAGGATAGAGGATAATAGCACTACCCCAATCTTTTGAGGAGTCTCATGATGAAACCCTAT